>DAIQNO010000089.1:0-8673 GCA_036788355.1 Opitutales bacterium
ATCTTCTATTGACATTACTGTGTCATTAGGTAACCATCAGGAATATGGTCGTTTCTTCATTGAGTTTTTTTGACGGAAATTTTGCGGTGCGCGTGGCGGGCCGTTTTCATGGCCGTTGCGAGCTTGGGCGCGGAGTCGTGCGGTGGTTGGCGGGGCTCGGCGCGGCCTCTGTGGTGGCCACCGCGCAGGCGGTGTCGTTCTCACCGTTGGTGACGGTCGTGGAGGTGCTGGAGGTGCCGGGGGCCGCGATCAGTGCTTTCGACGTGACGCCGACCGCAGTGATTTACGGTTCTGGCGGCGTCATTTCGAGCTACGACCTCGACTCGGCTGTGACGACCGTGCTCGGCGGGCCATCTTCACCGGGCTCCTTCGGGTTCTCGGCGCTGATTCAGCACCCGAGTAACGGCGCGGTTTACTTCGCTGACGATAAGTTTCCGGACTATGAGCTGGGGCGGCTGCTCAGCGGAAACTATACCCTGCAAAACACTGCGGGCGGGGTCTTTGACTATGCCGTCAACCCGTTCACCGGCGCGCTTCTTGTGGCCGCTAACCCCGGCGGGTTTAGCCCTCAGGCGGCCATTT
Organism: Opitutales bacterium; assembly: GCA_036788355.1. GTDB lineage: Bacteria > Verrucomicrobiota > Verrucomicrobiia > Opitutales > Cerasicoccaceae > DAIQNO01. Next base: position 583 of record DAIQNO010000089.1, read on the forward strand.
TTAGCTACGACTTGGCGACGGGGACGCTCACCGAGCGCATTACCACCGGAGGCTATTCCGGCGGCTTGGCTTTCGATGCCGACGGCAATCTGTTCTACGGTTTCAGCAATTTCCTCGATCCCCTAGCCGTTCCCAGTGTCTTCCAGTTTTCAGCCTCGTCGGTTGAGGGGTTTTTGACCTCGGCGACTCCAGGAACCCTTGCGGATGCTACGGTGGCCGTTTTGGGCGTCAATGCCGGGCGGATTTCCGTCGGCAATGATGGCACCATCGTTGCCCGGAGCCTGCGGGGTGACTTTTCGGGAACCGACTTGCTGGTTTTCAACGCTAACGGAGCCTTGCGAGGCATTCTGGCTTCGATCGACGGTTTCTCGGAGGGTTTCACCGACCTTTATCCAACTGCGGACGGCGTTTTGGTCGGTTTTAACGACAGCGACGGGAACGGGAGTATCCTCAGCATCAGCGGGTTAAGCGCCATCCCGGAGCCTGCCGTTGGCGGCCTCTGGCTGGTCGGGTTGCTGGCCGTTGGCCTGGTGCGCCGCCCTTAGTTTTTCACCGACGCTTGCGGGTAGGAGATGATCCACCGGCTGGCCAGCCGCCAGCCGGTGGCGGATTTCGGTCGAAGAAATATCGACTCGGCGGGTCGAGATAAACTGCCAACGGAGCCCCGGAATCAGCGGTTTTGGAAGCCCCGCGTTTTGGTCGGTGCTCCATTCTGACGGGTGTTCTTGAGTCTTTCGGTCGATCACCAGAAAGGTCACCAGTGCGGCCAGGCGATCGACACTTCGCCACTGAGCCAGGTTGCTCCACTGATCCCGGCCAAGCACCCAGAAGAGGTCGGCATCGGGGTGGAGGCTGGCAAAATGGGCCGCGGTTTCGACGCTGTAGCTCGGGCCGGTCTTCAACAACTCGAAATCACTCACTCGGAACCTTGGATCGTTGCCCGCAACCTGATCAAGCAGTTCGAGCCTCAGCTCGTTCGGCAGGGTCGGGCTGTGCGCCTTGAGTGGCGACTGCCCCGCTGGGAGCCAGATCAGCTCATCGAGACCTGCCGCCTCAACAACGTCGTGGGCAAGGATCAGGTGTCCCAGGTGGACAGGGTCGAAAGAACCCCCGAAAAGGCCGATCTTTTTCGGCATGAGCGTGGTGCAACAACTAAAGTCTCACTTCAGGCGAGTCTGAGGGCGTGAGAGAACCCGCAGTCGTTACCAGAGCCCTCCCGCCTTTTCCAGCGGCTCTGGTTTCCCTAGCGGCCTACAGTCTCCCTAGCGGCCCACTTCCTCGAGGATTGGCTTCAGGCTGGCTTCCAGGCGTTGTAGGGCGCGTTTTTCCCGCATACTGACCTGTTGGTGCGAGATTCCGACCGAATCCGCGATCACCGACAGGGTCATTCCCTCGGTGGCTCCGTTGAGCCCGTAGCGCAGGGCCAAGACTTCGCGTTGTTTTTCGGTCAGTTCACCGAGGACGTGGCGCAGCAGTCGATAGGTGTCGTTACGGGTGGTTTCGTCTGACGGCAACGCCAGGTTGGGGTCACTGAACTGACGAGGTTGGTCGTCATCATCGGTCAGTTGGTCGAGAGACAATCCCGGCTTGGCAAGATTGCGCAATTCCTCGCCGACATCGTCGGGGGCTTCGATCGGCTCGCCATTTCCGTCTTCCTTGCTCCGAAGAATGCGGGAGGCCAAGTTAATCGGGACGTGAACCGGAAAATGGTTCTCCATCAGATAGTTGCGGATATGCCGCGATATCCAGGTGCGGGCGTAACTGCCGAAAGACGCCGGAGAGTCCTCAACCTTGTCGATCGCGTGGATCAGTCCGATTGAGGCTTCCTGGTAGGCATCCTGGCGCTTCTCTTGATCGAAAACCTGACGATTGACGAGCTTGTGCAACAGCGATTGGTAACGCCGGAAGAGCACGGTCTGCGCATTCTTGTAGCGCCGGTGCTCTTTCGCGATATTCAGTCGCAGCTCGCCGGAAAACGTAATCCACTGCTTCGCCGGAACCCTTCCGGTTTTCGGAAACGTCGAAGGAATACGCAGCCCGAAGTTTTCCGCCAATTGACGGGCTTGCTCGACTCGGAGGGGTTCTGGAAGGGCATTGAGCACCCAGATGGCCACGCGAAACTTATTTTCTAGGGCAAGGGTATCGAGAACCGACCGCAAATTGATGCCGCGTCGGGCTCCAGGCAGGCCCAGCTCGCCCAAACCAGTCGCGAGGAGCGGCTCCAGTTCTTCGACCGAAATCAACCACTCTATCCTTGAACGATAGTTGGCGATAATTCGGCGGCAAGCCTGCTCACTGAGAGGCTCAGGGCCTCCAGTGCTGATCGGGGAGGGGACTCGGCCCGTTAAAGTGGTGGCCATAATCACAGGGTTATCGGCGATGGGATCGGTTGGCTTAAGGTGGTCATCGTGAACGAAAACCAGACCGTGGCACCAATTTCTGACCTTGCGTCACCAGGGTTAAACCTTAGAAACTAACCCGTGTCCTCCCCGTCGTCAAGCGAATCTCCGCTGCCGGCCCACGAAAAAGTGGCCTTGGCGGAAAATGTTTCCCCTGTGCAAACTCCCAACCAACACCGCACCGAAATACCACTTTCGGCGCCGACTGAATCGGTAAATCCCTGTAATCCTTCGGGTTTTGGCCAACCTGAGCCAAGAGAGCCGGATCCGGCTGACCAGGAATTGGGGAGCACCTTGTCGCAAGATTTAGCCATCGCTTTGGGTGGCGACCCAGATGCAGCGGTCACGTTGGGGACAGTGCTGGATCGAATTTCGGAGAAAGGTTTTGGTTTACTGCTGCTGTGTCTAGCGCTCCCCAGCGCCCTGCCGATCCCCGCGCCGGGCTACTCGACGCCCTTCGGCGTGCTGATCGTCCTCGTCGCGGTGCAGATGGTTGCGGGGCGCCAGACGGTCTGGTTGCCAGAAAAGGCTCGGCGACGCCTGTTGCCGGGCACGTTTCGCCTGAAGATGGTGGCCGCTGCATCGGGCTTTCTGCGGAAGACGGAGCACCTGATCCGCCCGCGCTGGCCGTTGTTCACGGGGCGCAATGCCAGCCGCCTGCTGGGACTGCTCGTCCTGCTCATGGGGCTGCTGATGATCCTGCCGATCCCCTTGACCAACACGGCCCCGGCGATGGTCATCTTCCTCATTGGCGTGGGCCTTTCCCAGCGTGACGGGTTGCTGTGCAGCCTCGGCCTCTTCGCATCCGTTCTCGCCACTGCTGGCTATTTATTCATTGTCTGGTGGGTCGTTTCGCTCCTCGGTGAGTTCGGATGGGCCGGAGCCACCGAGCAGGTCACCGAGACCATCAAAACTTGGCTCAAGTCCCTCCTCGGACGCGAGTAGAACCCCGCGCCGGTTCTGCCGGAAGCCTTCCAAAATGGGTCAACATGCACGGTTAGCGGAAATTCTTCACGTGAGTGCCCCTGAGAGGGGGGCTCAAGAAAGCGCGTGACTCGGAACCGCTTGGTAGATCGGGATCAGGCGGCGGCGGATGTCGGCCAGCGGCATTGCTTCGATGGCTTCCAGCGTGGGGGCATCTTTCAGGGAAAACTGGCCGATGCGGGTGCGGCAAAGCGTCGCCAGAAACGCCCCGCAGCCAAGTTTCTCACCCAGGTCATGGGCAAGAGTGCGGACGTAGGTCCCCTTGGTGCAAGACACGCTGAAGCGGATGTCCGGAGCCGTAAAGTCCTCCAGCTTAAAGCTTTCCACGCGGATGAAGCGCGGCTCACGCTCGATCTCCTGACCCTTGCGGGCCAGCTTGTAAAGGGGCACGCCATCGACCTTTTTCGCCGAAAACATCGGCGGGAGTTGGTATTGATCACCGCGAAAGGCATCCATCTCCGCCTGCACGCGGCTCGCATCGAGGCCGACGGGAAGCTCACCCGTGGTGACCACTTCCCCCTCGCCGTCATACGTGGTGGTCGCCTTCCCCAGTTCAATGATCCCCGTGTAAGACTTATCCAGCGACATCAGGTATTGCGACACTTTGGTGGCCTTGCCGATCAACATGATCAGCAGGCCGGTGGCGTTGGGGTCCAGGGTGCCCGCGTGCCCGATCTTCTTCATCTGGAGCTTGCGCCGCAAGCGATCCACCACGTCGTGCGAAGTGATGCCAGAGGGCTTATCCACCAAAAGGATGCCGTCGAGGGTGCTGGTTGGGGCGGAGGTCATCATATCAGGAAACAATTCTCAGGAGCGTCGCGGGGGGCTGGTTGCTATCGGCAGCGGGGGAAGTGAGTGGGTTGGGTGATCCTCGACACTACGCCAGGGAGACGGACGCAGCTTCAGAGGGCGAAAAAATTGCGGTAGCGAAAAAATCGCTGCAAGAACCCAACCGCAAGGGGAGAAGCGCAGCAACAACCGTCATCAAGGGAAAAACCATCAGCGTGACCCGCCCAAGACCTCCCTGGCAAGCCTGCTTCAGGGAGATTTTTTCCCGACAACAACGTTGAACGAGGTCAGCCGCTTGCAGCACCACATCGGTTCACGCAAAATGCTACCCCCGGAAACCGACGTGGAATTAACTACTGGTCTCAGGCGGCGCCGGGGCACTCTGGTGCCGTCGGCGGCCTCTGGCGGCACCGCGCCGTGATCACCCCGGCGATCACCGCCCCCAGCGTTGGCAAAAAATACGCCAGCAATAAAAAAGCCTTCACCAACGAAAGCATCGCCACTACCCATCCGATGCCGATCGCCACCCCGACCAGCCGACGCCGAAAGCCGAGGAAACCGCAAAAAAAGCCCACCGCCAGGCTCCCCCAAAGCAGAAAAACGAAGGGCACGACGTTGAAAGGCTCCGTAGTCGTCAGCATAAGAAAAGGGAAGCAGACCGCTTCTAATTAGCAACCGAAAAATCCACCTGTCGGTCAGCGCGAAATGGCCCGAGATTGACAACCGGGCGGCCCTCGGGAGAGGCTACCGGAAGTTGAGCGCTTACCGATGACTCGAATCAACCCCAGCCCAAGCTCTGCGATGTCCGCCGAATCAGTGGCCCGACGCCAGCAGTTACTCGTGTTGTTGGCCGAGGCTGATGAGCAGTATTATCGCCAGGCCGTTTCACCGCTCAGTGATGAAGCCTACGATGCCCTCAAGCGAGAGTTAGAAGAACTCGCACCATCGCCGGAAACCTCGGAACCCTCCCCACCGTCATTGTCGCCCGTGGGCGACGATCGCGCGGAGGGTTTTGTTAAGCGGAAGCACCGCGCCCCGATGCTTTCCCTGGACAATACCTACAACCCAGCAGAATTGCGAGCCTTTGACCAGCGTTTGCGAAAGCTCCTTGGAGGGACTATTCTCGACTATTTAATTGAACCCAAGGTCGATGGGTGCGCCGTCAGCCTGACCTTCGAAAATGGCGTTTTTACCAGGGCCCTCACCCGCGGTAATGGTGAGGAAGGCGACGATGTGACGCGTAACGTCTTGGAGGGAATTCCCGAGTTGCCAAGGTTGCTCAATAAAGTCGGCCCACCGCCGCCCGAGGTGATCGAAATACGCGGTGAAATCTACCTGAGAAGGGAGGAGTTCGAGCGCATCAATCAAGCCCGGAGCCTTGCTGGAGAGGAGCTCTATGCCAACCCCAGAAACCTCGCGGCTGGCACCTTAAAGCAACTTGATGGCGTCGGAGATCGACGGCTGTCCTTAGTCGTTTACGGAATTGGGGCTTGCGAACCGCAGAGCTTCCCTTCGCTTAGCGACATTCACGCTGCTCTCCGAGCCTGGGGGCTGCCGATGCAGACCTGGCTGGCTCGGGCAGCGGGTTTTGAGGCCCTCTGGGAGGAGGTGCTCAAACTCGACGCGGTGCGGCGAGACTTCCCCTATGACACCGATGGAGCGGTGGTTAAATTGAATGTCCTCGACCTGCAAAATCGGGTCGGTTGGACCTCCCGGGCCCCACGTTGGGCCATTGCCTACAAGTTCGCGGCAGAACAAGCTATCACCCGCCTCAGAGCCATTACTTTTCAGGTAGGGAGAACGGGCGTCGTTACGCCCGTCGCCGAACTCGAACCAGTGCTTCTGGGAGGCACCATCGTCGCTCGCGCAACCCTGCACAACGAAGATGAAATCCGTCGGAAAGACTTGCGGACGGGCGATCTGGTGAGGGTGCAAAAAGCCGGAGAGATCATTCCGCAAGTCCTCGGTGTGGCGGAGGGAAATGTCAGGCCCCATCACTCGACAGCTTTCGACTTCGTTCTGGCTCTAAAAGAGGCCGGTCACGATGCTGAACGCGTCCCCGGTCAAGTGGCTTGGCGTTTAAAAAATCGGGCACAGTCAGCGGGATCTAAGGTCCAACTCTGCCGCCAAATTCAACATTTTGCGAGCCGCGCCGCCTTGGATATAGACGGCATGGGTGAAGCCGTGGTGCGGCAGCTCGTCGAATCGGAGTTAGTTCGAACGGTGGCCGATATTTACGGTTTATCCCTCGAACAATGCCTCCATTTAGAAGGCTTTGCCCAGAAGTCGGCCGAAAACCTCCTCGCGGGCATTGCGGCGAGCCGAAATCAGCCGCTCTGGCGACTGATTCACGGCCTCGGCATTCCCCATGTCGGCGCGCGCACGGCCAAACTTTTAGCACTTGAGTTTCGCTCCATCGATGCCCTCTGCCAGGCGAGTCCCGAGGTACTCGAAGCCGTTGACGGCATCGGGCCGATCATGGCCGAGGCCATCCATCAATTCTTTCGCCAAACCGCGCAAGTATCTCTGCTGGAGGCACTTCGGGAAAGCGGTCTGAACTTTGGCGCCCTTCCGGACGCCCCCCCCGCCCGCCCGCTGACCGCGTCCGCGTCAGAGGCTCTCGGCGGTTCCCCATCGCCAGTGAGGTCTCCTCTGGCAGGAAAAACCCTGGTGATTACCGGCACCCTTCCGACCCTCAGCCGCGAGGCGGCTTCGGAATTAGCCCTGGCCGCCGGCGCCAATGTCACCTCGAGCGTTTCCGCGAAGACGCACTACCTCCTGGCCGGCGAAAAGGCCGGAAGCAAGCTCGCCAAAGCACAGTCCTTGGCCATCCCAATCATCGACGAGATGCAGTTTCGCGCCCTACTGGAACCTACTGACCGATAATCACTAAGGAAAATCCTTAAGTTCTGGCAGAAGCTGCCGATACCTTGATGTCAGAGTAATTGACCATCGTCAACAAGTCGTAAAATTGTCTGTATCTCGTGACAATAAATATCCATCAAGTTGCTGGTTATCAGTCACATGGCAGCAAAATAGTAGGTATTCCCAACCAAAAACTAGGGGCACTGGCTGTGAAAATAGGCTTGCAGCTAGAACCAGTCTGCGGCAATCTTTCTAACAACGGGGGTGTTATGTCTGTCCGCTTTTCCAAAAACCATTTCCGACGTTCGGGCTTCACTGTGGCCGAGGTGTTGATTGCCATGGCCGTCTTTGCGTTGCTCGCCGTGGGCCTCTACGCCGGCGGATTCTGGTCCCGAGCCATTGCGATGGAAAACGGTCGCAGAGTGGTCGCCGGGATTTTCGCCGACGGCGTGGTAAAACAGATCCTTGCAGTGACCGAAGGTGAGCTTTCGGCCATGGCAACGGGGCTCGATCCTACCGCTGGCATTTCACTGAATAATTTCAAAGCCGACGGTTCCTTTGTGACTGAGACTTTTGAACTGGTCATCAACGACTGGACGGAGGTTCCCGTGCAAATGGTCACCGACTCCGATAATGTGGGCCAAGGCGGGTTAGGCGCAAGTTTCACCGGGGATGCGTTAGTGATGAGGTTGCGTCCAAGCATTGACCAGTCCTTTATTAACGGGGTTGATGCTACCGGGGGATTCTTTTATCAGGTCACGCTGGATTACCAATTCGCATCGGCCATCCCGCGACGGGGAACGCCAGGGACGAATTGGTCGCCAACCACGCCAACCCGTATTGTAACCGTCCGAACCTATGTCAATAACTAGTTAGATTCCCAGGCCGACAATAAATCGAAGTTCACTCTTTCTCCCGTTTCGTTAACCATGCAACGTCACCCAAAACCCTTTCGTCGCATTTCCGGAAACCGTCGTGGTTTCACCTTGGCAGAGCTGATCGCCTCTTTGGTGGGGATTAGCCTGTTGGGTCTGGCGGTTGGACACATGACCAT
>DAIQNO010000090.1:0-8242 GCA_036788355.1 Opitutales bacterium
CGAGGTCTTTGACGAGCTGGCCGCTGTCGATCAACTGGACGAGTTCCGCCAGGGCAGTTGGGGTGACACGGCTGTCGGCCAGACGGGGGCGTTGCTCGGTTTCGAGCGTCGCTTCGTTCAGGGCGCTGAGGAGGTTGTTGATGGTGAGATTGGCCAGCGCCTTGGCGTGGCGGTGGTCCCCGGCGGCGGCCAGGGCCGCTTCAAAGTAGCTGGCGACCTCGGGATCGGCGATCAGGACGGTGGTGGCCGGGTAGGGAAGGCCGAGGTCTTGAAGGTAGCGGGCCTGTTTTTCGTAAGGGCGCTCGGGCAGGGCCTGGCGGAGGGGCGCGAGGTAGTCCTCGGTGAGGATGACGGGCGGGAGGTCGGGGTCGGGAAAGTAGCGGTAGTCGTGGCCGTCTTCCTTGGTGCGGAGGATGATCGACTCGCTGGTTTCGGCGTCCCAGCGGCGGGTTTCCTGGTCGATGGTGCCACCGCGTTGCAGAACCTGGGTCTGGCGGCGGATTTCGGCTTGGATGGCCGACTTGACGGCGCTGATCGAGTTGAGGTTCTTGGTCTCGGTGCGGGTCCCGAGGCGGTCGCTGCCGACGGGGGCCAGGGAGACGTTGGCGTCGCACCGGAGCTGGCCCTTCTCCATGTCGCCGTCGGAGATGCCGCCGTGTTGCAGGGCCAGCCGGATAGCCTGCAGGAAGGCTACGGCCTCGTCGGCGGACTTCAGGACGGGCTCCGTGACGATCTCCGCCAGGGGCACCCCGGCGCGGTTAAAGTCGATCAGGGTGCGCCCGCCCCCGTGGGTCAGCTTGCCGGGGTCCTCCTCCAGGTGGATGCGCGTCAGGGCAATCCATCGGTGCGGGCCGGGTTCCGCCTTGCTGGGCCCCGGCAGCTCGATTTCGACGTTTCCGCCGAGGCAGATGGGGTGGTCATACTGGCTGATCTGGTAGTTCTTCGGCAGGTCGGGGTAGAAGTAGTTTTTTCGGTCAAAATGGCTGCGGTGCGCGATGGTGCAGCCCAGCATCAGCCCCAGGCGGATGCACTGGCGGAGGGCCTCCTCGTTAAGCACCGGCAGGGTTCCGGGCAGGGCCAGCACGACCGGGTCCAGGAGGGTGTTAGGCTCCGCGCCGAAGGTGTAGCCGCTCGGCGCGAAGACCTTGGAGCGCGTCTTTAGCTGCACGTGAACCTCCAGCCCGATTGTCACTTCATACTCCATCACCCCACCACTTTGCGGGGCTCCAGTCGCCCATGGCGAAACCAAAAATGCAGCCCGCCGAGCCAGTTGACAGGGCGAGCTTGTTGACCGGGCTCTCTCGGATAATGAAGGCGCTACATCGAGGAATCGCCCCGAGAAGCGCGGGGGGGTCGCGAGCTGGTGACAAAAAAGCCCCGGCTGCCAGGCAGCCGGGGCGATGTTGACAGTGGCACCTCAGGCAGGGCCGCTTAAGCGCGGCGACGGAGGGCGAGGACGCCGATTAGAGCGAGGATCGATGCTGCGGCGGACGGCTCAGGGATGGGTGTGCCCGCGACGGTGAGGTTGTCGAAGCGGTTGTTGCCAGTAGCGCCCGATGCGCCGTTGAGGGTGATGCGGAAGGTCGCCGAGGCGGCGTCATTGAGGGCGACGATGGTGCTAAGGTCATAGGACTCAAGAACCCAAGTCGCAGAAAGCGCACCGGTATCCGTAGCGAAGGTGGTGAAGTCAACGCCGTTGGTTGAGTAGGAAAAGGCTCGACTGGTAAAGCCGCTCGCGGTGCCCCGTTGCGCCCAGGAGACCACGATGTCCTCAAAGCCCGTCAGGCTGACGTTGAGGTCAATGAACATGCCGTTATTTCCGTTGCTGGGGCCGCCTTGTGGGGAGAGCGAGCCACCGGCCACAAAGGACGGTTGAGCGTTCAGGGTGTCACCGCCGAAGCTCTGGATAGTGGTGTAGGCCCCATCGAGGCCACCGGTGGTGGTGATGAAGTTGCCGAGGGTCAGGGTGCCATTTCCGAGATCCGCAGTTTGGGGAAACGAGGCAGGGACGAAGCCGAACCCTCCGCTAGGGAGGTCGTTGTCGTTCTGAGCCCAGTAGGCAATGATCTCGGATTGCCCGAAAACAGGTATCGAAGCCAGCGTTGCGATAGCGAGAGTAAGCAAGGTCGTTTTCATAATCGAGGACAGTTAAGCAGAGGCGTTAGAAGTTGTAAGCCTGTGTTGAGACAGAAGCTCGGCACGAGGGCTGAACCAAATCCCAAAATTAAGTTAAAACCCACAGAATCGAGACTGGCAAGGCCAGTATCATCACGATTTAGTGACGATTGTGCGTCAATTGTGACGCGTCACCTAGTTCTGTTGAGACTGAAGGCCACGACACTACACAGCGGAGCTGAGACAGGGTGCATCGGGCTCCAGGTTAGCGCAGATCGAAGAGTTTCGTTACCGGTGTTCGGGGATGGCGGCGGAGGAGAGGACGAGGTCGAGGTTGGTGAAGGTGATGTCGCCCATGGAGGTGCAGTTTTTGAAGGCGGTGGAGCGGTGGAACTGGCCGAGCTCGTCCCGCAGGCGCTCGATGCGTTCTGGGTCCGAGAGGGTGTCTTGGGCCATGGTGCTGCGCAGGCGGGCCAGCCTTTCGGGTGAGGCGGCGGCGCGGCGCGCCATCAGGCTGCGCTCTTCATTGCGGTATTGCTCGATGCTGCGGGGGTCGAGTTTCTCCAGGCAGAGGGTCACGACCGGGCCGTTGTCTTTGAAAAATTGGGGCAGGTAGTGGCGATGGCGGCCTTCGTAGCTCTGTTGGTCGAAGTCGATGGGGCGCACGCGGTATTGACGGTCGTCAAAGTCAGGGGTCATCCGCATGACGTAGTTGTAGCTGCGCATGTCGCCGAGGAGGCGGGCGAAGGAGCGCTCGTTGAACTTGATGAACTCTTTGGCGATGCGGACGTGATTGAGGTCGCGGCGGTGGAAGTAGTTGGAGATGAACTGGTCGCCTGGGACGCCGATGATGTGCTGCTCGATGATGGTGTCGCGATCGACCAGGAAGTTGATGCTGTTGGGCGAGATCAGCTCCTCTAGCTCCAGTCCGTAGATGCGCGACGCATCGGCCCGCTTGAGGTAGTAGTAGTCGTGGTTGTCGTTGTATTTATTGGCGATGCGGATGCGAAAGGGTTGCGAGTTGCCGAAGGAGCAAAAATCGACGCGGTCGCAGCGCAGGTGCTCGGCCATGGAGAGGTTTCCCGGTGCTTTGAGTAGGGCGTAGGTGAGGGTGAGGGCCTGCTCGATCTCGGGCCACAGGGTGCGCTCGTAAACGAAAGTGTGCCAGAGGGTGTCCTTGCCGTTGGCGTCCATCAGCGGCAGGGATTCCTGGGCGTCCCGCAGCCGGTAGTAGTGGATGGGCAGCCGCACTGCTCGTCCGAAACGTTGCAGATAGGCGGTCAATTCCGGGCTGACGGGGAAGAGGGGCTTGCGCTTGAGCTGCTCCATCGTGAGGGTGGTAGATAAGGCGGGCCGCTCGACGGGGTAGGGCAGGTTCCTGAGGTTGGAGGGGATATTGCCCTGAGGTGAAGCTGACTTCAACGCCGCTTACTTGGGTTAACGCGGGAGGAAGAGAACGGTGCGGGTAGGGTTTTCATCAACGGGTAAAGGCGTCGTGCAAAGTGGTGAGACAATTTGGCCCAAGAATGGGATTTGAGCAGGAAGGCGCAGAGGGCGCAGAGGGCATTGTCCGTAGAAGCAATCGTGGGAATCCTACGAGGGGCTTCCAGCCGCTTATCGAGGGTCCCGCGAGTTAGTTTGGTAGCCAAATTTGGCATGCAAACAGGGCCCGTGGGGGCTCGAGTTCAGCGGTGGACTTTGCCCGCGCTGTGCTACCGCCGGAAGACGATGTCTCGGCCTTCGATGGAGTAGGAGAGCCGGTGGGCCAGGGCGAGCTTGCGGAGGGCAGCGTAGGCGGGGGTGGGCGCGAGCGAGAGGGCAACGACCTGGGTGGGATCGACATTGCCCTCCAGTCGGAGGCTGACGTTCCAGGTCTCGGGGCTGCCCCGCCGCAGTTGCCGTTGCCAACTTGCCAGCGTTTCGGCCAGGGAACCGCGCTCGGTGGCCGATAGCTCCAGCGGCACCGCCACTAGCGTCCGCAGCACCTGCTGGGGCACTCCGTCGAGCTGGTTGAGCAGCCAATAGGGCTGAGGCAGACCGGCCTCAGCGTTGGCCTGGATGACGGTTTCCTGTTCGAGCACCCAGCGCTGGTCGGCGCGGGAAAGCTCTTCGCGGCGCACCTCGATCAGTTGACCTTGGGGCGTAGCCAGCCAGAGAAACTCCCCCACGAGGCCCACCAGCTCAGCGGTGAGCTGGTTTCCCAGGCTATCTTCCCACTCCCGAGCCTGGGCCTTGGCGAAAGCTGGGGCCAATAGGAATACCCCGAGAGCCCAGCCCGCGATCGGCAGCAGCAGGCAGGGCAGGGCGGCAATAAAGCGCCGAGCACCCAGGAGCCAGGGGCAATCTGACGAGCTAGAAATACGTTGACGGGGGAGGTTCATGGCAGGACCGTTCCTAGATTGGCGGGTTGGGGGTAGGCTGGCCAGCTTTTAAGTGCCAAACGGCCCACTGACGGGCCTGGCCCAATGGTGGGCGGGTGCCGGTGGCAATGACCTGAATATGCTCGGGCAGGGCCCGCCAAAAGGCCGCCGTCCGGAAACTGTCCAGCTCGCCGAGGACATCATCGGCCAGCAAAATCGGGCGTGGGGCTCCCGGTTGCGCCAGCCAATCCACCTCCGCCAGTTTCAGGGCCAGCACCAGGGAACGCTGTTGCCCCTCGCTGCCCACCTCGCGGGCGGGCTGACCGCCGAAAGTCAGGGTAAAGTCATCGCGGTGGGGGCCGCCGGTGGTGGTGCCCGCCGCGGCGTCTCGAAAGCGCTGCTCGGCGAGGGCCTCCCGCGCCTCGGTGAGGCCGGGCCAGCATCGGGACGGTCGGTAGGTCAACATCGGGGCGTCCCGTCCGGCAGCCAAGTTGGCATAGTGACCGGCCATCCGGCTGGCCAGTTCTTCGAGGGCGGCGGCCCGCCGAGCGATGAGCTGCACCCCGGCCTCGGCCAAGGGCACCTCAAAGGCCGCTACCGAAGCCGTCGGCTGGTGCTCGCGGAGAAGCCGGTTGCGGTCGCGCAGGGCGCGATGGTAGTCCGTCAAGGCACGGAAATAGGCGGCATCTCGGCCAGAAAGTACTAAGTCGAGCCAGCGGCGCCGCTCTGCCGGGCCTTCTCGCACCAGCGCGACATCGCCAGAGCTGAGGTGTACCGTCGGAAACGACCCCAGAAAGTCCCCGAGCCGCCCCACCGTCACCCCGTCCACCTCGACGCGCTTCGTCGCCCCACCCAGCGTCACCAGCACCTCCACCCGCCGCCAGTCGGAGCCGACGGCGGAAGCTGGTTCCCTTGCGGGGTTATTTCCCGTTGGGCGGAACGTGGGTCCCTCTGGAGGATGCGTTTCGGTTGGTGCCATCGGTGCGGGCAGGGTTGTCGGCTCGACCTCCGGGCACGGCAGCTCGCTCTGGCCGGTAGTCGCTCGCCCCAGTATCCCAGGAGCGACGTTTTCCACGCACAGTCGGTAAAACAACCGCGCCTGGGGCTGTCCATGTTGCCGCAGCACGGCGAGATCCCGCGTGCGGAAGGACCGCAACGCACCAATCAGCCCGACAGCCTCCAGCCAGTTGGTCTTACCCTGCGCGTTCGGCCCCAGCAAAAACACGTCACCCCCGTTAGCCCGCAGCTCCCCAGCCGTCACGTTCCGAAAATGCTCCAAAGCGAGAGATTCCAGCCGCACCACGCCAGCAACCCACGAATCACCACGCCGCAGCAAGGCCAAAGCAACCGCCACCTTGCCCGCGCTTGCCGCCGCGCTTCCGGCAACCTACCTCCGTGGGGTGGATTCCGGTGCGTTGCTGTCGATCCCGCCAGTCTCGCCGATTTGGGGCTGCGCCGTCGTAAATCCCGTTTCCCGGCGGAGGCAACGGCCCCAGTTGAAAGGTTCAACTCCGCGTGCGGATGTCGAATTGCTCGATCCGTTTCCGTAAAGTGGCCCGCGTCATGCCCAGAATGCTGGCAGCCCGTAGCTGGTTGCCCCCCGTCTCATTCAGGGCCCGCTCAATCAGACCCCGCTCAACCCAATTCAAAATGTCCTCCTCCACCGACTGCCGTGCTGCCAGATAGAGGCGATCCAGCACCACCGCCGCCTCGGGGTCTGGCCCTAATCCGCCTCCCGCATTGCCCGTCGCAGCCGAGCGAACTCCGGGCGCGAAGAGCTTCACCGATGCCTCGTCCTCCAACGGGCCTCCGCCGTCATCGGCCTCCCCGAGGTCGCTCAAATCCGCGCTGGGCACCTTGCCCGATTGCTGGGCCGCCCCGTCGTCCGCTCGGCCTGCCGAAGCGGTGCCACCGGTTAGACCAGCGGACGGCAGCTCAGCGGTTCCAGCCTCCAAAGACGAACTCGGCCCCACCCCAAGTCCCGCCTCTGCTGAACCGAGATCCCAAGGCGCCCGGCTGTGCCGACCGACCGCCTCGGGTGCCAGGGCAGAAGATGCGCCCGCAGCTTCCGCCAGCGTCTCCCGCACCTCCGACGGCAAGTCCTTCAGCAAGATCGTCTCACCCTGGGCCATCACCGCCGAGCGATACACCGTATTTTCCAGCTCCCGCACGTTACCCGGCCAACCATAGGCGCACAGTGCCGCCATCGCATCGGGCGAGACTCGCTTTGCCTGGGCCTTCCGATTTCGCACCAGTCGCTGCATCACATACTCCACCAGCGCCGGCACGTCCTCCCGCCGCTGCCGAAGCGACGGCAGACGCACCCGCACCACATTCAACCGATAGTAGAGGTCTTCCCGAAAAGTGTGCTCCTCCACCATCTTTTCCAGATCCTTGTTGGTCGCCGCAATCAGCCGGACATCGACCTTCAGCGTATCGGTGCCGCCTACCCGCTGAATCTCACCCTCCTGAATGGCCCGCAAAATCTTGGTCTGCGTCGGCAGCGCCATGTCCCCAATCTCATCCAGAAAAATCGTCCCCCCATCGCACAACTCAAACTTTCCCTTCCGCAGATTTGTGGCCCCCGTAAAAGAACCCTTCTCGTGCCCGAAAAGCTCACTCTCGATCAAATTATCCGGGATCGCCGCGCAATTCACCGCGATGAACGGCTGCCCACTCCGCAAGCTGTGCTGGAAAATACAACGCGCCACCAACTCCTTACCCGTGCCACTCTCCCCGGTGATCATCACCGTCACATCGCTGGCTGCCACCTGCCCGATGGTCTTGAAAACCTCCTGCATCGCCTCCGAGTTACCCACCATCCCCTCCCGGAAATCCTCTGAACTGATCGCCGACGACGGTGCCGCCGCCTGGCGCGACAGATCCCGGTGGGCCGCCGCCGCCTTCTCGATAATCCCCAAAATCTTCTTCAAGTCGAACGGCTTGATGATGTAGTCGAAGGCCCCAAACTTCATCGTCTCGATCGCCGTCTGCGTCGTCCCAAAGGCCGTCATCAGCACCACCATCGACGTCGGGTTCTGGTGCCGCAGGTTCTGCAACGTCTCCAGGCCGCTCATCCCGCCCATCCGATTGTCCAACAAAATCACCGGCGGACGCACCTCCTTGGCCACCCTCAAGCCCTCCTCCCCAGAGCCCGCCGACACCAGCCGATACCCCCGGCTCCCCAGCACCCGCTCCAAGGAATAGCGCAAGTCTGCATCATCGTCGATCACCAGGATCGTCGTCGGTTCCATCGTTTCAGAATTCAACATAATCAACCACGCGGTCGGGCCAGGTTCGGGAAAGTAACCCCACCGCAACCCGCACTATCCCCACCCAACCACCGTTTGGCAAGCCACCGCACGCCCCCTTGTTTGCCACCCCCGAAAAATACCCCCCGCCTCCCGCTCCCGCCGACCCACCGCATCGCCACCGAAAGATAGCCAAGTTCGCCCGCCAAAACGTCACCACCAAGCCCTACAACTTAAACTATTGACTAACAACCCTTTATAAAAATCTCGCCTCTGGAGCAACTGGAGTGATGCGAAGTCTGGAAACCGCCCCCAATTTCTGTTATCCTCCCATAACCACCTAAATCCCACCGAAACCCACCCCGACAACCACCTTTCCGACATCGCGCCAAACCCCTCAACCGAACCACGCCCTCCGATCGCCCAACCCGCACGTCCTCCTCAACCAACTCTCCCGCCATTTCAACCAACCAACCCATCCTGCCACTTCAACCCCGCAATGCCCTCATCTTCCCC
>DAIQNO010000090.1:8252-8592 GCA_036788355.1 Opitutales bacterium
CAAACCACCCAACGCGCACCGACACCCACCCCCAAAGTCGCCTGGCAGTTGAACACCCCTAACCCCCTTTCACTTTTCACCAACCCCATTACCGCCCCCACGCCCCCCTCATCTTCCACCATCCCCCTCTGCGCTCCCCGCGCCCTCCTGTCCAAAAAACCAAAACCCCATCGAGAATACCCCACGCCCCCCACGGCATCACCCAAAAAACCAGCGATTTTCTCCACCCTCAACCCCCCAAAAAACCACCCCCCAATTCTCTGCTATCCTCCCCACACCACTCAAAGCGCTATGAAGCCCACCCCCCGTCGCGGTGAGCACTTTCCCATTCCCAGCACCT
>DAIQNO010000091.1:0-8567 GCA_036788355.1 Opitutales bacterium
TCCGGTGGTCGTGATAATCGAGGCGACATGAAAGGCGGCGGTCCGCACGGCGTCTGGAAAAGCCTGTATCGGATCCATGGCGGCAAAGACGAGGGTTAAAGTGGCGATCGCACCGATGACCACCGCGTAATAGGCCCGCAGCTCGGCATTGCGGCGCACTGCGCGCCAGTCACCTACCGCCAGCCGTAGCAGAAGCGGAAAACTAGTTCCGCCTATCAGCATGAAGACCGTCGCCACCCACTCTAGGGCGGGGTTCTGAAAAGCACCCATGCTGGCACTGCGGGTGCCAAAGCCGCCCGTGGAGACCGTCGCGAACATGTGGCAGATGCCGTCGAACCAATCCAGACCCGCCAGCTTGTAGGCCAGCAGGCAGGCCAGCGAGAGCCCCAGGTAAAGCTGGGCGATGCGGCCCACGCCTTCCTGGACGCGGGCGGTGTTGAGGTCTGCGGCGGAGGCCGAAGCCTCATTGGAGTAAAGTATTTTTCCACCCGCGCCGAGAAAGGACAGGATCGCCACGAAAAAGACCACGACCCCCAGGCCGCCGATCCACTGGCTCAAGCAGCGCCAAAACAGCAGGCTCCGCGGAAAGCTTTCAATATCGCCAAAGACTGAGGCCCCGGTGGTGGTGAGCCCCGAGGCGGACTCAAAAAGCGCATCCGCCCAGTGAACCCCCTCCAGCACCGTCAGATACGGCACCGCACCCAAAACGGAAGCCATCAACCAGCCCAGGCCAATCACGGCCAGGCCCTCTTTGCGGAAAAAGGTGGTGGTTGCCCCGCGACCCAGCAACCATAGGACTCCCGCAACTACACCCGTCAAGGTGGTCGCAGTGAGCCAACCACCAACCACGGCGGCCTCCTCGCTAAAGACCGCCCAGGCCAATCCCAGGCACAGCAAAAAGGCCCCAGCAAGGGTCATGGCGATCACTGCCAGCAGGGTGTAGATCAACTTCAGGTTCATCGACGCCAGAGTCCTCTTGAGCCGTTCTTACGGTTTCAAAATGTGCCCCCTCGGTTGCCCGACGGACTGTCCTCTACCCTGTGCTGTTACTGCCGCGGCGGGAGCATACCTCCGAGGATCACCCGCCAGTGGTTGAGGGCTGCTCGGGTAGTCTGGGGGCCAGGCATTCCCGGCCGCTCGCGTGCCGAAAAAGCCCGGTTCAGGTTGAAAACGCTCCGCCAGTCCTCCCCGAGGGCCTGGTGGACGCCCCGCGCGACTTCGTCGCTCAACTGCGGCAGGGGGCACTGGTGATGTTCTGCCAAGGCGACCAACCGACCGACCGCGTGGTGAGCTTCCCGGAAGGGAACCCCCCGAAGGACGAGGTAATCGGCGAGATCCGTTGCCAAAAGCAGCGGATCGGCCACCGCTGCCGCGCAACGGCTCTCGTTGATCGAAGCGTTCAACAAGCTGCCGGCCACCACCCGCAGTGCCAGGGAGAGTTGGTCAAAACTGTCGAAGATCGGTGGCTTATCGTCTTGAAGGTCGCGGTTGTAGGTCAGCGGCAGCCCTTTACAGAGCATCAGGATGGTCTGGAGGTTGCCGCAGCACCGGGCGGCCTTTCCGCGCAACAGCTCAAAGCTGTCGGGATTCTTTTTCTGCGGCATCAGGCTGGAACCGGTAGTGAACGCATCGGGAAGGCGGATAAAGCCAAACTCCGCACTGTTCCAGAGGATGATATCCTCGGCCAGGCGCGAGAGGTGGACACTACAGACCGCGCAGGCGTGGGCAAAGTCGAGAAAGAGGTCGCGGTCGGCCACCGCGTCCATGCTGTTCATCGTCAGGCGCGGTTGGCCTTCCGCATCGACGAAACCAAGCTCCCTCGCCACGAAAGCACGGTCGATCGGTAGCGTCGTGCCCGCGATCGCACCGCTTCCTAACGGGCACACCCCAGCGTCCTCGGCCACTCTCGCCAGGCGTTGACGGTCTCGCTGGAGCATTTCGACATGGGCCAGGAGGTGGTGCGCCACCGTCACGGGTTGGGCTCGCTGGAGGTGAGTATAACCCGGAATGGCGACCGTGGCGCCGCGCTGTGCGAGGCTCACCAGCGACTGCATCGCCCCGACCAGGTCCGCGTCCAGTGCTGCACAGGCCCAGCGGAACCACAGGCGCATATCGGTGGCGATCTGGTCGTTACGGCTGCGTGCGGTGTGGAGCTTCGCACCGGCGGGAACCCGCTCGGTCAGGGCCTGTTCCAGGTTCATGTGGACATCCTCGAGATCCGTCCGCCAATTAAAGTTTCCGGCGGCCACTTCGCGCCGTAGTTCCTCCAGACCGGCCACGATGGCCGCAGACTCTTCGGCGGTAATCAGCCCGACGTGGCCCAGCATTTTAGCATGGGCCTGGCTGCCTTGAATATCGAACTCCGCCAGTCGGGCATCGAACGACACGCTCTCGCCAAAGCGCTGCATCAGCGCACAGGGGGCCTCGGCGAAGCGCCCGCCCCAGGTGGCCTGCGCGTCGCTCGCGGCCCCAACTCGGTCATCCTTGGCGCACCCGCCAGGCTGGGTTGAAGCTGTTGACGTGCTCGTTGAGGCGGCCCCAGCCTTAGGCCCATCGAGGCCGCCAGCGGGTTGGGATTGAGCCGGTGGTAACATCCATCTAATCTGACGCACTCCGCCGATGCCTGACCAGCGAAAAGCGTTTTGATGACTGGGAGCACCGGTGTCCTCGCCGGTGCTTCCTCACCTGCTAGTGTCCTGAACAGCGAAAGGCTATCTTCTGAGGCCGGATTCCTTGCCAGGAACGGGCAGGGGGCACCTCTCGGCTCCCGCGCTCCAACCAGCCGTGTTTCGATGGGTTGACGCGGCTGCCGTTGTCCCCCTTGAATGGCGGTTTATGAAGATCTCGCTGCAATGGCTCCGCGATTATGTCGATCTGACCCCTCAGCAGGCGGCAGCCTTGCCCGAGGTGCTTCCGCGTCTCGGCCTGGAGGTCGAGTCGGTGACCACCGTGGGCCTGGCTCCCAACGATCGCGTCGTGATTGGCGAGGTGCTCAGCCGAGAGCAGCACCCCAACGCGGATCGCCTCGGGGTCTGCCAGGTCAATACCGGCGGCGAAACGCCCCTCCAGATTGTCTGCGGAGCGACCAACTACCGCGTTGGCGATCGGGTGCCGGTGGCACTGGTCGGGGCCGTGCTCCCTGGCGACTTTCAGATCAAGGCCAGTAAACTCCGCGGTGTCGATTCCCAGGGCATGATGTGCTCGGCTAAGGAACTCGGCCTGGGGAGCGACCACGTCGGCCTGCTGATCCTCCCGCCGGAAGCCCCGATCGGTGCCCCGCTCCATCAACTTTACGCTGCCCCGGACACCGTCATCGAGTTGGAACTGACCGCCAACCGGGGCGACTGCCTCAGCCACGTTGGCGTGGCGCGGGAGGTCGCCGCGTGGTTTCGCCTTCCCCTGCGCCAGCCGCCGACCGGCTCAGAACCCTCCGCTAGCGATGCAGTCGCCACAACCAGCGATGTTCCCGTTCCTCCCAGCGATGCTCCCGCCATCAGCATCCACCTGGACTCCTCGGATTGCCCCTACTATGCGGCCTGGGAACTGTCGGGCGTCCGCGTTGCGTCCAGCCCGGCCTGGCTGCGCCAGCGTCTGGAGACGATCGGCCTGCGCTCCGTCAACAACGTCGTGGACGTGACCAACTTCGTGCTCTGGGAGCAGGGGCAGCCCCTGCACGCCTTCGACGCCGACCGGCTTTCCGGTGGACGACTGCACGTCCGCACCACCCAGGCTGGAGAGCGGATTACCACGCTCGACGGTAAAGAACGGTGCCTGCCGCCCGGCACGCTGGTCGTGGCCGATGACCTCGCCCCCCAAGCCATCGCGGGGGTGATGGGTGCCGCCACTTCCGAGGTCTCGGAGACGACCCATCGGATCCTTCTGGAAAGTGCCTGGTTCAGCCCGGCCAAAGTGCGCGAGGCCTCGCGCGGGCTGAACCTCTTCACCGATGCTTCCCACCGCTTTACCCGGAACGTGGATCCCGCTGGCGTCCTGAGGGCGGGAGAGCGGGCAGTGCAGCTCCTCCAGTCCATTGCGGGAGGTCACCTTACCGCCGGGCCGACCGTCCTGGGAACCCCTCCGCGGGGCGACCGGACGATCCGGCTGGCCCCCAGCTTCGTCAGCCAGAAATGCGGTTTCAACGTCGGAGCGACCGAACTGACCGATATCTTTACCCGATTGGGCTTTTCCGTGGCGGCCCAACCGGGCGGCCCCGGTGAGTCGCCGGGCTCCGATCGTGGGCTTCCGACTCCGGAACCGTTGCTGGCGGTCACGGTGCCGTCGTTTCGTCCGGAGGTGGATCGCCCGATCGACCTCGTTGAAGAATTCATCCGACTCCGGGGCACCGATGACCTGCCCAAGACGCCGCTGCGCCTCGCCGCCTTGCATCGCGACCACGCCCCGTTGCACCAATTTAACCAAAACGCCCAAGACTACCTCACCAGTCTCGGCGCACTGGACTGCGTCCACTACACGCTCGTCTCCCGCCGTGAAGTGGAAGCTGTCGCGGGCCCCGAGGCGGCTGAAGCGCTCCTGCTGGACAACCCGCTGACCTCAGAACTCGACGCCCTCCGTGCTTCTCTCCTACCGGGGCTCCTCGGGGCTCTACAGCGGAATGCGGCCCACGGGCACCCGCAGGAGAAGCTCGCAGAGGTGGGCCGGGTCTTTACGGTGCGCGACGGCCAAATCTGGGAGCGCGCCGCCGTTGCCGTGGTGCTGACCTCCAGTGAACTGCGCCAGTGGCGAGAACGTCCCCAGCCCGACTTTTTCACCGCCAAAGCCATTGCGGAGCACCTTGCACAGCTCGCCGGACTAGCCAACCCCCAGCCCGATCCTACCCAGGCACCGGTAGTCGGCCCCTGGTCGGGTAGCGACCTGGGCCGGTTGTGGCAGCAGGGGCACTCGGCAACCTGCAGCGATGCCCTAGCCGGATTACCCGGCGGAGCGAGTCGCTGGAACCTCACCGCAGGTCTCATCTCTCCCAGCTACGCCCAGCAATACGACTGCCGGGGCCTTGTCTGGGCGGTCGAGCTGACTTTCGAGCCTGAACTCCTGACGCGACCGGCAGTGCCATCCCGCTTTAGGGCCTTCCAAAACCATCCCGCGACCGAGCGCGACCTCGCCCTCCTGGTGCCACTGGAGCAAGCCGCCGAGACCGTCCGCCAAGCCCTGATTCGCGCTGCCGAGACTGCCGTGGAAAAGAACTTCCTCCTGGATGGGGTTTCGCTCTTCGACGTCTTCCGCGATGAAACCCTCAACGCCCAAGGACACCAGTCGCTGGCCTTCTCCATCCGCTTTCGCGCCGCTGATCGCACCCTCACCGACAAGGAAGTCAACGCGGCTTTCGAGCGCACCCAAAGCCTAATCCGGGAAGCCGGCTACGCGATCCGCTAGCGGCCTGCGAGTTAAGCCCACCCCTCAATCCCCGCCCCAACGGGGCTTGGTCGTCGCGTTAGCGTGGAGATTGGTCCGGTCTTTTGGGAGCTTCCGGTTTTCATAAGCAGCTTTTACTGCAACAACAATACCAAACCGCCACGCAATCCAAGATAACGAGTCGGGACATCTACGGCTGATAAATGGTCGCGTTCAGGCTCCACTTAGTTATGCCAGCAGCCAGCTCCACAGTTCTATAAAATAGCTTATTATCTTTTTGTAAAGTGGGAGAAAATTATTCCTAGGCCCAACAGTATTCCGAGGCCGCCGCCGCCCATCATCAGGTAACTCTCTCCGGTCGAAATGGGTTTATCGTTGGCGTTAATGATCAGAATGTCTTCTCGCTTGAGGCTGGGGGCACTTTCGGAGAGTAACGCCCACTCGTCGGGTCGGAGGGAGCTGCCGGATTTTCCGGCGATTCCGGTGATCGATTCCATTTCGACCCAGCCGCCGGGTAGGTCCTCGACATTTTTGAACTCGGTGGTTTTGACGAGCACGCGGTAGGACTGCAACTGCGGCCACGCTTCGTCGGGGATCTCTTCCTCGAGTTCCTCATAGCGCAGGATCACCTCATCACTGGCGACGTTATGCGGGTGCTGGTGGGAAATAATGGGATAATACGCATATTCAACGCGCCCCCTCTTTTCGCGATAAACCGTCTCTCCAAAAAGAGCCCAGTGCTCGCCAATCGTCAGGTAGGGATTTTCGGGAGTCTCGCCTGCCTCCAGCATGCCCAGCGGCACCGATACCGGGGTGTCGCTGGATTTCGTGGCGGTTTGAAACTCCTCGTAGCCGAAGATCCCGAGGGCGATTCCACCAAGAATGAGCAGGAGAGCGAAACGGATCATGCCGCGATTTATCGGATAGAGTGGCGAGGTTAGTCAATGGGCAAATACCCGCAAAAAATAGCTGGTTCGGTGTTTTTATTTTTGCGATAGTAGCGTTTCTGGTCTCTAGTTTCTAGCTTGGGTGCCAAGATGGCTCAGTCAGCTCACGATTTCGTGGCGGAGGTGGCCGATGCCTTCGACTTCGACGGTCACGACGTCGCCGCTGACGAGATACTGGGCCGGGTTTTGTGCTGACCCCGTTCCGAAGGGGCTGCCGGTGAGGATGACGGTGCCGGCGGGCAGGGTGCAGTCGGCAGAGAGGTGCTCAAGGATGGCACCGAGGCTAAAGATAAAGTCGGCGGTGTTACCGTTTTGGCGGGGTTGGCCGTTGACCCAGGAGCGCACCGCGAGGTGGCCTGGGTCGGGCAACTCGTCGGCAGTGACCAGGCAAGGGCCGAGGGGGCAGAAGCCGTCGAAGTGCTTACTGCGGCCAAACTGCCCGCCGGGGGCGGCGCTGCCTTGCCAGTCTCTCGCGGTGAAGTCGTTGGTGGCGGTGTAGCCGAAAATGAACGGCAGGGCGGTGTCGGCGGTGGCATTGAGGCAGGGTCGGCCCAGAACCACCGCCAGCTCGGCTTCATAATCCAGTTGACCGCAGTGGAGCCGCGTGGGGAGGCGCACCGTGCCGAAGGGCTGGTTGACGGTGGAGGGCGACCGAAACAGCACCACGGGGAACTTACCGGGGGTGATGTTGAGCTTGCGGGCGTGTTCCCGATAGTTGGCTCCGATGACGACGAGGAGCGTTGGCTCGATCGGTGCGAGGAGTTCGGCGACCTCGGGCCACCAGAATTGTTGTTTCGTCGGGGTAAAGTGCGGAAATGGTCCTCGGAGTTCGGTAAAGAACTCGGTGCGGTGGTCGGCGGCCCAGGGCTCTAGCGGGCCGGCGGCGGTGGCTTCGGCATAGACGACGGAGCCGTCCACGAGTCGTAAGCGGACGATTTTCATGGTGGCAGTCAACCCGCTCCCAGGCCGCGATGGCGAGGGGAAATCAGGCCGGCTTGGTTGAAAATCGCGCCTCAGTCAGCCTCGAAAGGTGTCGGATGATCGACTCCCGATGGGGGTGGGATGGTCACGTGCGACGGCGCTTGGATGGTCTGGGGAGCCGTGGCGCCTACAGGCGGCGCTTTTAAGCGAGCCTGGGCGGCGTCGAGGTGAGCGCGGAAGGCCTCGCAGAGATTGCTCCAGGGGACTTCCACCGGGGTTTTTTTGGCGATGACCAGCAGGTAATAACCAGCGGGCACGGCGGATTGGTGTAACCGGAAAAGCTCCCGCCAGCGTCGGCGGACCCGATTGCGGTCATGGGCCTTGCCGACTTTCCGCGAGGTGATCACCGCAAAGCGCGGACGGACGGAAGGCTCGGGCTTCCGTTCCGGGAGCACCCGGAGAACGTAGCTGCCATGGTGGAAAGTCAGGCCCTCGGAGCGATCACGGCGGAAGTCCGCCTGCTGGCGGACTCGTTGTTCGGGCCGATAACGGAGGTCTGACATCGTCCAGCTATCTTGAGTGGCAGCCCAGCTTTGGGACTCTTCAACCGTTGAGAGCGTTCCAACAACCCAGCTCAGACGGCGAGGTTAACTCGCAGATAGCCTTCAAAGTTACGGAGGTGCTCTTCGTAAGTGAGGGTTACTCAGCGAAGAGACCCGGCTTAATCGGCCCGGAGGGGCTTTCCGGAGCTTACTTCTTCCAGCTTGGCACGAGGGCCAGGCGCTTGCGCCCTTGGGCGCGGCGCCGCCGGATGACATCGCGACCGCCACGGGTCTTAAGGCGGGAACGGAAGCCGCACTTACGGATGCGCTTGGCTTTGTGGGGGCGGTAGGTCGGAGCCATGGTTACAAGATCGCTAAAAGTTAAACGAGAATACAACGGGAATTATTCAGTGGGCGTCAATCCAAAAAATCGTGGTCGGGGTCAGATTTCTGGAAAGGTCTGAGTTTTTAAGTGGCCCCGGTTAAAAATCGCGGTTGATTGACCGGCGCAGGGGAGGCAACCATCGTCTCGACATGGCTGACAATACTCTTGCTGCTCGACGGGACGCTACGTCGGAAAACTGGACGCTGATGCTGGAGTCGCTGGCGCGGGAATCGTTGGCTGCTTCGCGCATTTTGGCTGGGGCGAGCACGGCACTGAAGGATGAGGCCCTGCTGCGGCTGGCGTATCTGATAACTTCGCGGGCGGCGGACGTGATGGCGGCCAACGAGTTGGATCTGGCGGCCGGGCGAGAGGCGGGCTTGGACGCGCCGCTGCTGGATCGGC
>DAIQNO010000092.1:0-8503 GCA_036788355.1 Opitutales bacterium
GAAGACACAGTTACTGGGCTAAGTCCTTTCGCCCCGTTGGGGCTTGTTGAACTGAGCCGTTGATACGCCACACGCAACTCCGTGCGAGCTATCACCTGTCGCCCCTTTTTGGGGCTTGTTGAACTGGCAAATTAGGCTACGAACTTAACTCGCTGGACTGCTTGATCGTTGCCGCTAGAGTGTTCCGGGTGGGCTGGCCGCCGCGCTTTCGGGGTTGGCGGGGGAGGCACCGGTGCCGATGCGCCGCTCGACGGTGGTGGGCTCGGCGGGGCCGGAGTAGAGGGCGGCCATGTTGTCGGCGAAAATCTGCCAGAAGTATTCACTGCGGAGCCGTTGTAGCCAGCGGTCGTTGGCTTGGCGGGCCAGTTGGGTGGCGATGGCCTGCTCAATTTCGCCGCTGACTTTATCGAGTGATTGAACCCCCGCTTCGCGTTTATCTTCAACGCGGAGGATGTAAACGGAGTTGCCCAAGGCGATGGGGTCACTGGTCTGGCCAGGGGCGAGGTTGAAGGCCACTGCGGCCAGTTCGGGGCGGAGGGTGTTTCGGGCCACCCAGCCCCAATCGCCACCTGCGCGGGCTCGCCCGTCGGTGCTTAGGCGCATCGCGGCCTCGGCGAAGTTGGCTCCCTGGCGCAGTCTTTGCACCAGTTCAGCGGCGTCGGCGGTGAGTTGCTCGACGGTCTGGAGGGCTGGCACGGAAAGGGTGATCATCCGCAATTTTACGCCTTCTTCTTGGAAAAATCGGCTGCGGTTGTTCTCAGCTTCGTAGAACTCCTGGATTTGGCGGGGGCTGATGGCCGTGCGGGAGCCAAGGCGTTGGCCGCGCATGTAATCGACGATGATGCGCTCCCGGAGTTGGCGCCGGAACTGAAGTTCGCTGATGCCTTGGGCTTGCAGGAACTGGAGAAACTCGGCGCGGTTGCCGCTAAACTCGTCGGTGATGTAATCATCGAAGGCGTTTTTGAGGAAGTCGGAGGGGATCTGGAAGCCCTCTTTTTCGAAGTCGCGGATAATCAGTTGCCGATCGATCAGGTCGTTGAGGATCTGCCGTCCTAATTCGTTCAGGCGCCGCTGAAAGTCGCGTTCAGAGGTTGATTCGGCCTGGATTTGCGGTAGCAGGGGCATCAACTCGCGGCGGATATCGGTCCAGGTGATGATGGTGTTTTCCACCTGGGCAGCCATTTCGTTGACGGGCATGGGGCTACTGGGTCGCGTTTCGGTGCCTTGGCCAGTGGTGGGTGGGGTGGTGCCGCGGGTAGCTGGCTGGCTGGCGGGCACCTGCGCCAGGGCGGCGGAGGTGAGCAACATGCTGAGGAGTACCGCTGTTGAATAATTCATTATTTTGAGAGGGTGAAGGAGTCGATTTAGACCTCAGTGAAGATCAGTCATGGTGCGTTGGATAGCGGTTCCGGTCAAGCGATGAAAGCTCCCCTCAGTTTATGGGGTGAATCGGGTAGAACGGCGGTTTAGTTTTGCGTAGAATGCCGTTTTTGAGCCAGTTTCCCTCCCGTGAAGATTTTGATGGTGACAGCGAGCTCGGGTTCCCAGGGTGGTGGGGAGTTTTACTTGTTGAAGTTGGCGGAGGAGTTGGTGGCTTTGGGGCACTCGGTTGGTTTAGCGGCCTCTTCACACTCGCGGATGGATGGCTTGGCGGCGGCGTTTGGTCGCTGGGGGGCGGTTTTTCGTTGGGATTACCGGAACACCTACGATTATCGGTTCCGAGCGCTCCACTACTTGCTGCCGACGCCGTCCGTTGGCGCGTTGGACGGGGTGGTGAGGCAGTTTCAGGCCGAGGCGATTCTGTTGAATAAGCAGAATCTGGAGGATGGTTTGGACTTGGTGCGCTGGGCGGGTCGCCAGGTGGTGCCGGTGGTGGGCACGATTCACATTACGCAGACGATGGCGTCGCTCGGGGCACCGCTGGGGATCCTGCGGGATGCGGTTGCCGCCGGGGTTTTGCGGCGTCGGCGCTTTCCGTGGATTGCGGTGAGTGAGGCCCGTGGCCGGGATCTGCGTTCTTTTCTTGGGTCGCGGTGGCCGGGTAGGATCGAGGTGATCGGGAATGGCGTATCGGTGCCGTCGGAAGCAGAATTGCAGCACCTGCGCGAGACTCAGCGGGCAGTGCTGGGTCTCCGCACGGGGCAACGCCTTTATCTGTCGGTGGGGCGCCTGCACCCGCAGAAGGATCCGCTGCGGTGGGTGGCGTTAGCGCGGGAGCTGCATCGTGAAGAACCGGAGGCCCGCTTTATCTGGGTGGGTGATGGCATGATGCGTGTGGCGTTTGAGGCGGCGTTGAGTGAGGCTGGTCTGGGGGGTGTCGCCTGGTGTGTCGGGTGGCAGTCGGAGGTGGCTCCGTTTCTCGCGGCGGCGGATGCGTGTCTGCATCCGGCCAGCTATGAGGGGATGGCGTTTTCTGTGCTGGAATACCTGGCCTACGGTAAGCCTTGCGCCGTGACCTCCGGGGTCTGGTCGGAGTTGCCTGCCGAGCTGCAACCGTGGGTAGTCGGGGGACTGGAGGCGGGTGACGGTGTTACGGAGTCTGCTTCTGCGGCTCAAGCCGGGTCGGTAGCGCAGGGGAGGTCGTCGTGGAGGTGCCAGCTAGCTAAGCACCTAGCCGATCCAACTTATCCGGCGCGGGTTCGCGATTTAATTGCGGAGGCATTCTCGGCTCGACGGATGGCCACCAAGACTTTAGGGGTTTTCGTTAGTTGACAGATTTATGAAGGTATTATCTGCAGAACTCTCCCTGGCTAAGCGTGCTGGAGGCCCAGATCAGGTCTGTGCTTCGACGCGTGAGGTGATGGGAGGGCTGGGGGTCGAGATCACCCGGTGTGACACGGCATCGGTGTCGGACCATGTATTGACGGACTTCGACTTGATCCATATCCACGGCCTGTGGGCCCCCAGTCTCGCGCGTTTGGCCGGGCAGGCGCGTCGCGAGGGGGTTCCTTATCTGGTTTCGACGCATGGGATGCTGGAACCGTGGGCGATGCAGCAGAAACCTTGGCGGAAACGCCTCGCGCTGGCGCTTTACCAGCGGAAGGTGCTGGACGGTGCGGCTGGTCTGCACGCGACGGCGGAGGCCGAGGCGGCCAACTTGCGGCGCTTTGGCCTGCGGGCACCGGTGGAGGTGGTTCCCTTGGGGATGAGCTTACCGCCGCTGCCGGAGCCGCGCTTGCGGGAACCAGGTGCGCGCCGGACTTTTCTGTTTCTGTCTCGGATTCATCCCAAAAAAGGGTTGTTGAGTCTGGTCGAGGCTTGGAAGTCCGTGCGCCGACCGGATTGGCAGGTGCGGGTGGTCGGTCCAGACGAGAATAACCACCTGGCGGAGGTGCGCGCCGCCGTGGAAGCAGCGGGGGTGGCTCCGGACTTTGTTTTCGACGGTCCGCTCTATGATGATGCTAAGGATAAGGCCTATCAGGAATCGGACTGCTTTGTGCTGCCGACCTATAGTGAAAACTTTGCCCTAGTGGTGCCTGAGGCTTTAGCCGGTGGCTTACCAGTGATAACCACCCAAGCGACTCCCTGGCAGGAACTTACAGAGAAAAATTGCGGGTGGTGGATCGAGGTTGGAGTGGAGCCTCTGGCACGGGCAATGCTGCAAGCCATGCAACTCTCGGATACAGAACGGCGAGCGATGGGGCTGCGCGGGCGACACCTCGTCGAGACGAACTACTCTTGGGATACCATCGCTGCTAAACTCTACTCGCTTTATGAAAAGACCTGCTGCTGTTGACCTCGTGAGCCTTCCGGGGCCGGACTTTCCGCTTCCATCGGCCCACCCGGAGGATATCTTGACTGCCCCGACGGCGGAAAAGGAGTTGGTGAAGCTCGATATCCGGGCTCACCTTCAAAACGCCAATTACCCGACTTCGGTGAAGGTAAAGCGGCTTTGCTGGGGGCTGTTGCAGCCGCTTTTTCGGTTGTCGCCGCGGCCCTTCTATGGGTTTCGGAACGCCCTGTTGCGGTGGATGGGGGCGAAGATCGGTCAGAGCGTGATGATTTATCCGCAGGCCACGATCACTTTTCCCTGGAACGTGACCATCGGTGATTGGGTGGTGATCGGCCCGGAGGTGGCCGTTTACGCCCTTTCCGAAGTCTCCATTGGTAGTAACGTGCTGATTTCGCAGGGGGCTCACCTCTGCTCAGGTTCCCACGACATCCGGCGGCCCAATTTTCCGTTAAAATGCCGCCCGATCGTGATCCACGATGAGACGTGGATCTGCGCCGAGGCGTTTATCGGGCCGGGAATCACTTTAGGGCCTCGAAGCATCGCGGCGGCTCGGGCAGTGGTGGTGAAAAATGTAGAGCCTTACGCGATCGTGGGGGGGAGTCCCGCCCAGGTCATCAGCTACTGGACCTGAGGGGCGGCGGTGGGACGTAACCCGCCGCGAGCGATGCGGGGTATCGGTGGCGCTAAAAAATCCTGGTTGACAGGGCAGCAGTTCCCCACACTTTTATTCAAATTAGGGACTTACTGGGGTAAGGAGCTGGGTCTTTGGAGAGGCTCCTCCTTGCTGCCGTCGTTATGAGTTATCTTTTCCGAAAATCGTTCGCCGGGCAGGGGTGGTGCCTCTAGCCATGGATGCGCTGACGCTTTTTGTGGTCATGGTGGTTTTCACGCTAACCACCTCGGCATTCTGTTCTTTGCTGGAGGCTATGTTACTGAGCACCACCAAGGGTGACCTGGAGGCAGTCAAACAGAGGGCCCCGAAGCGCGGGGCCTTGATGGAGAGTTTCCGGGAAGACCTTGAGGGCACTTCCTCGGCGATCCTAACGCTTAATACGGTGGCCAATACTCTGGGCGCGACCATGGCGGGCGCCATCGCTGCGACCATGTGGGCTGAAACCCATCCGTCGGTATCGGCCTACGTGGTGCCTCTTGGGCTGACGCTCGCCATCCTGATCTTTTCCGAGATTTTGCCGAAAAACCTCGGAGTGCTCTACCGGCCTAGTCTCCTGCCAATCATGGTTTATCCTTTAGCGGTGGTGCGCAAGATGACCGGCCCCATCTCATTTCTCGCTGGGGGCCTTGTTAGGGCACTCTCCGGCAAGCCTCCGGAGCCACCAGACGGGGCTGACGAGGATGAAATCAAAATGTTAGCCGAGCGAAGTGCGGTGGAGGGCAACCTGACGGCCTCCGAGATGGCGATCATCACCAATGCGTTGAGCCTGGACGACCTCCGGGTTCACGAGATTATGACGCCCCGCACGGTGGTGGAAGCCTGCGATGCTGATGAAACCGTGGCGGCGGTTATCAAGCGCTGGCCAAATATCCCTTTCGCTCGCTTGCCGGTCTTTGATGAGTCGATCGACAAGGTTGTCGGCATCGTTCGCCGCCGGGAGTTGCTCAAGGCCAAGGCTGAAGACCGCGACGAAGCGAAATTGCGCGACTTGATGCACCCGGCCATGTTTCTACCCGAGACGGCCTCGGGTTCTCATGCCCTGGAGCAGTTTCTCCGCGCCCATCAGCAGTTGGCGGTAGTCGTCGATGAGTTTGGTAGCGTCGCCGGCGTCATCACGATGGAGGACTTGATGGAGCACCTTCTCGGGCAGGAGATCTTTGAAAAGGACGACATCGCCATCGACATGCGCGATCTCGCCCGTCGCCGCGAGCGGATCCGTGCCCGGCGCAGTCAGCGTGAGCGCGACCTGCGGGAAGCGCCCCAGCAGCCCGAAAAGGAAGAGCCAAAAAAGAACCTGGAAAAAACCTGACGGCGACTTTATCCAACGCGCATCATCGGAGGTTATCCTCGAGAGAGCCGCTGGAATGGTGATGCGGTTGCTGGGAAAGCGGATGTTACCCACACTATTTCCGTCCGGTCGCTCTCCCGTTCGCCCATCCAAGAACGCGTTGGGGGTCGCTTTTTCCCGAAAATAGGTCGGTGGCCAAGGGCCAATTTGGTCGGCGGCAACCATCGCTGACGCTGGGTTGACGCTTGGGCACGGGTGCCCTCAAGCTAGTCGGGTGAGTTCGTTTCTCCAGAAGTTCAAAGAGGGTTTTAAGCGCACGGCGCCGACGTTTTTTAAGATTTTCAGCCAGGCGGGGGGGATTTTTGACGGGGGGCGGTTGTCGGCGGATCGGTTGGAGGTGCTGGAGGAGGCGCTTTATGGGGCGGACTTTGGGGTCGAAACGACGGAGGAGATTCTGGCGGAGATCAAGGTCGCGGTGCGGCAGAATCGCGAGTTGCGGGGGCAGCAGGCAGCGGTGATCGGGGCTTCGGTGCTGCGGCGGGTGTTGATCGGGGCGGAGCCGCCGAAAAGCTGGCTCGGCTCGGCGAGTCCGGAGGTCATTGTGCTGCTGGGGGTCAACGGCTCCGGCAAGACCACGACGACGGCGAAGCTGGCGTGGCGATTTCAACAGGAGGGGCACTCCGTCGCCGTGGGGGCCTGCGATACCTTCCGGGCGGCGGCCAACGAGCAGATCCGCTCCTGGTGCGAGCGTCTGGGCATCGAGCTGATTGCCAGCCAGCACGGCGCGGATGCGGCCGCCGTGGCCTTCGACGCCTACACGGCCGCCAAGGCCCGCCAGCGCCGGTTGCTGCTGCTGGATACGGCGGGACGCCTGCACAATAAGGCTAATCTGATGCGCGAGCTGGAGAAAATCCGCCGCGTGCTCGAAAAACACGACCCGGCAGCCCCCCAGCACCGCTGGTTGGTGGTCGATGGCTCTCTCGGCAGTAACTCCATCGAGCAAGCGCGGGCCTTCCATGAGTCTTTTGGGCTGACAGGCCTCATCGTCACCAAGCTCGACGGGACCAGCCGAGGCGGGGCGGTCACCAGCATCTTTCGGGAGCTGAGGCTGCCGATTTACTTCGTTGGCCTCGGCGAGCAGAAGGAGGACCTCCAGCCCTTTAACATCGACCACTACGTGAACGCGATTTTCGGACTCAGCGGTGATCCCCAGGAAACGGTTTTACGCTCGTAACCCCACCCGCCGGAGAACGGCGACGATCGGCGGGCTTAAGGAGCCCTGCTAAAGGATTTTGCGAGTCGCCATTTCGGGCGGCACTGTTCAACCTTTTCACAATGCAGAGTAAACTCGCTCCCGGCGACCTGCCGCTCCTCAGCGTGCCGTCGCCAGTTCCCTCAACCTCGCAGAATTCCGTCGGGCCGGGGTCAGGGATCGCGGTCGTTGCGACCGGGAAGCCCGCTGCGGCAGGTTGCGGCGGCTGTTGCGGGGGTGGGAACGGCAACTCGATGAGGGCGGCGTCCGGCGGTGAGGTGGCAAGAGACCGCGATGGTCTGCCGGGACTGGTGACGTTGGTCGTCTGCTTGGTAGTGGCAGGGTGGGGGATGATTTTTACCCTGGGGGTCAATGACGCGGCCCGCCTCGGGGAGTTGCACCAGGGGATGCCGATTTACTGGGTATTGCACGGTGGGCTGCTGGCGTCTGCCTTGACGGTGGTGGTGCTTCTTGGGGGGCCGCTGGTGCGAGCCTTGACCGGTTCTCTCGCTCAACGCCGGATTTCGGTGGAGGGGCTTTTCTTGCTGAGTGCGTGTGGGGCGCTGGTCGGCTCGGTAGTGGCCTCGGTGACGGGGCAGGGGGCCATCTATTACGAGGTCGTGGCCATCACCTTGACGATTTACAGCGTAGGCCGGGTGGTGACGGCGCGGTCGCGGGCCGCCGCCTGGGAGCAGGTGGCCCAGACCCGTGCACAGTGGGGGAAAGCCCGGCTGCGCCAGCCCGACGGCCAGACCGTGGAGGTTGCCGTCGCCAGCTTGAAGCCGGGGGACGGCGTGGCGGTTGCTGCCGGGGGCTTGATCACCGTGGACGGGCGGGTGACCCTCGGAACGGCGCTGGTGCGTGAAACTTCCCTGACCGGGGAACCCTATCCGGTGGCCAAGCGGCCCGGCGATGCCGTCCTCGCGGGTAGCTACGCCCTCGACGGCGCGCTGGTCGTCGAGGTCACCGCCGGTAGCGAGGGGCGGCGGCTGGATGCTGTCCTAGCCAGTGTGGAGCAGGCCCAGGCCCAGCCCTCGCAGCTTCAGCGAAAGGCCGACGAGATCAGCCGCTGGTTCGTGCCCGCGGTGGCCACCATCAGCCTGCTGACGTGGGTCGGCTGGTGGCCGGTCGTGGGGGCTACCGAGGCTCTGTTGCGGGCCATGGCGGTGTTGCTGGTCGCCTGCCCGTGCGCCCTCGGGCTGGCGACGCCGCTGGCCATCTTTTCCGGAATGCTCGCCCTCAGCCGGATCGGTCTGGTGGCGAAAACCGGCGCGTTGATCGACGGCCTGTCCCGGTGTGACGCGGTGGTCTTCGACAAAACCGGAACCCTTAGCGAGGATGCTTTGACCGATCCCCAGTGGCACTGGACGGAGGTTGGGAAGTCCCGCGAGGCGCTGGTGCGCGAGGCGGTGGCGTTAGTCGAGCGAGAAAGCCAGCACCCCGTGGCGGTGGCGCTCAGCCGCGCGGCGCAGGCTGCCGACCGGCCGCTTTCCTGCGATCACGACCCAGCGGCGGAATCTCGGGAAAGCCCCTCCGTGGCGGCACCTCGGCTGATCT
>DAIQNO010000093.1:0-8444 GCA_036788355.1 Opitutales bacterium
AGCCGGATGTTAGGGAGCGATAGGATAGTGGCTTTTGCCCGCTCTTTGGTTGGGTTTTGGGGGTTTGGGGGAAATGCAGGGTTGAGGTTTTGGGGCGGGGCGTGGCAGAGTATCGTGATGTCTGCTGTCCGCGTCCGCTTTGCCCCTTCACCCACGGGAAACTTGCACCTGGGGAGTGCCCGCACAGCACTGTTTAACTGGCTGTATGCGCGGCACACTGGAGGCACTTTTATTTTGCGGATCGAAGACACCGACCGCGAGCGCAACTCGGAGGCCTCGCTCGACAGCCTGCTGGATGGCTTGGCGTGGATGGGTCTGGATTGGGATGAGGGCCCTCGGGTGGGCGGGCCGGTGGGGCCGTATTTCCAGAGTGAGCGCGGGGCGATCTACGAGGCACATCTCGATCAGCTGTTGGCCAACGGAAGGGCTTATGAGCGTGATGGGGCGGTCTTTTTTCGGCTGCTCGGTGAGCGCTACGTGGAGTTTGACAAGTTTCAGGGGGCGGAGGTCGAGAAGGTGCGTGCCGAGCCAGTGGTGATCGAGGATGCCATCCGCGGCACGGTGCGCCATGCGGTCGAGACCGACTTCGTGTTGCGTCGGGGCAGTGGCGACTATGGTTTTCACTTTACCAACGTCGTCGATGACCTGACGATGGGCATCACGCACGTGATCCGGGGCGAAGACCACCTGACGAACACGGCCCGGCACCTGCGGATTTTTGAGGCTTTTGGTGCGGTGCCTCCCCGGTATGCCCACCTGCCGCTGATTCTGAAAAGTGATGGTCGCGGCAAGATGTCCAAGCGGGAGCCCGGCGGCGGCCTCCAGGAACACATTGACGCCGGGATTTTGCCGGTGGCCTTCGTCAATTTCCTCGCTCTCCTCGGCTGGAACCCGAAGGACGACCGCGAGAAGCGTCCGTTGGGGGAGATTATCGAGAAGTTCGACTTCGATGGGATTCAGAAGGATGGGGCTCGTTTTGACGGTAAGAAGCTGGCCGCGCTGAACACGGAGTATCTGCGTGAATTGCCGATCGAGACCTTTACCTGGCACGCTGCGCCGATTCTGGTGCAAGCGGGAGTTATCACGGAGGGCACTGAGGAAGACCAGCTGCAGCGGGTTTTGGCCCTGGTGCAGCCGAAGGTGCGCGACCTGACCGGATTGCCGGAACTTTGCGGCTTTTTCTTTCGGGACGACTACCCGACCGACGCCAAGGCGGAGGAAAAGCTGCGGGCCAAAGGTGGCCTCGTCGAGCGAGTGCAGGCCGTGGCGGCGGCAATGGATGGCGTTCCAGAGGCCGGTTGGCAGGTCGCAACGCTGGATAACGCCTTCGAGGCTCTGGCGGCGCAGCAAGGTTGCCCGAAGTTCGATTTTTTCCCGGCGACGCGCTTCGCGATCAGCGGCCAGGGTGGTGGCCCCGACCTCCTCGGGAGCTTGGCGGTTTTAGGGCGAGAGAAGACACTGCAACGGCTGAGGGCGTTTTCCTGAGGGACTGCGAAATTATTTTTACAAGATTGCCAGCATTGTGAGTTTCGCTCGACTACCGTGATCTTATGACAACTAAAGACTCCATCTCTGGCAGTGTGGTGCTGATTACGGGTGCCAATCGAGGCATCGGCAAGGCTTTCGTGGAAGCCTTTCTGAAGGCGGGTGCCGCCAAGGTTTACGCGGCGGTCAGGACACTGAGCACTGCTGAGGCGCTCGTCGCGGCCCACGGCGGGCGGGTGGTGCCGATCGAGCTCGACGTGACGAGGCCGGAGACGGTCACCGCTGCCGCCAAGCGCGCTGCAGACGTGACGATTGTGGTCAACAATGCCGGTATTTTGTTGCACGCGGCACCGCTGGATGTCGGGGCCTTTGCGACGCTTGCCGAGGAGATGGAGGTTAACGTGTACGGGCTGATGCGCGTGGCCCAGGCTTTTGCCCCGGTTTTGAAAGCCAACGGTGGTGGGATCTTTGCCCAGCTGAACAGCGTGGCCAGCCTGCGTAATTTTGCCGGATTCACGACCTACGCGGTCTCTAAGGCGGCGGCGTATTCTTTTACGCAGGGGTTGC
The DNA here is from genome assembly GCA_036788355.1 of Opitutales bacterium. Taxonomy (GTDB): domain Bacteria; phylum Verrucomicrobiota; class Verrucomicrobiia; order Opitutales; family Cerasicoccaceae; genus DAIQNO01. Next base: position 2,053 of record DAIQNO010000093.1, read on the forward strand.
GTGATGTCCTCGCGGAGCAGGGCACGACGGTCGTCAGCGTGCATCCTGGGCCGATCGCCACGGATATGGCAGACCAGGCAGGTTTTCTGGAGATTGCCGAGCCCCCGAGCCTGGTCGCCGACGACCTGATCGCGGCGATCCGCGAAGGGCGGTTCCACAGCTTCCCGGACACGATGGCCCGCAATTTCTGGTCGGCTTACGAGCCTTTTGCGAAGGCCGTGGTGGAACCTCAGACCAACGAGGGTTGAAAACGGGTTCTCCTTCCGGCGTCGCTTGGCACGTTGACTCGGAAATGACATTGCCCCCGGGCGTTTCCGGACTAGGCTCAGGAAATGCCCGCTGAGACCGCCCGATCGAGCCCAGGATTGCCGTTGTGGCCGTTTTTCGTGGCCGATGGCGTCTTGGTGGTCGGAGCCGCCGGGATCACCTGGGCGCAGGGGGGAGCACTTTCGACGGGTGCCATGGCGGTCGTGCTCCTGGCCCTGACTTTGGCGGGGGCTTTCGGTTGCTTCCCCTACTGGTGGCGCCATCGCCCTGGCGAGCGCCGGGTGGGCCAGGGGCCGGGGGCCGCAGATGAGGCGGCGCGACTGCTGCAGCGCGTCCAGAAGTTGGAGTTTCGGATGGCGGAAGTCGAGTCCCGCCAGGGTGTCCCGATAGGGGGTGCCATTTCGATCCGACCGGCGGCCGCGACCACGCCGGCAGGGCTCGACTCCTCGGACAGCGGCTCACCGGCTGAGCCGTCTCGACCGCTGCCGGCTGATAATAAGTCCGTTGAACGTCCGGCAGCGTTACCCCATCGTGGCTCTCGGGCAGCAGAGGCGGCCACGTTGCCAGAGACCCCAGGGTCGAGCTTTCAAGACGCCTACCAGTCGCAGGAGGCGGACGAGGCGCCGGAGAACCTCCTCGCGAGCCGGTTGCCTGACTCAGCCTCCGTGCGGGAATTGATGGCGCGAGCCGAAGTGCAACTTCGCGGGAGTTCGCGCACGAGCGAGGCCAACCTGCCCACCAGCGTCAGCGAGCTTGGGCCGCTGCCACCGGCTACCGGAGGCCTGATGCAGCGGGCTCTCGGTAAGGTTGGCGGTGGCGCGGGGGCAGCCGCCCCTGGTTCTACCAGGGGGGCGGAGAACACGGAAAAAGCCGGGGGGACGGAAAGTGCTTCGGCTCCTGCAAAGGCTAGTCGGGTGAATCGCCTGATTGCGGGCAGTCAGAAGCCCTGAGGGGCTTTATCCTTTTCGTCCGAAGAATCCTGGGCTAGTCTCGGCCCCATGAAAATTGGATTTACCACCTGGCACGCCAAGACGGATGCCTTGCCTCCGGCGCCGGAAAATTGGGCTGCCAGATTGAGGTCGATGGGTCGTTGGCTGGTGCTGGCCATCCTGCTGGCGGCGGGTGGCGTGTCCCTGGCCAGCGCGGCCCAGCGCACCTGGGAGCTGACCGACGGCACCCGGCTCGACGCCGAGATGGTTTCCGCGACGGAGACCATGGTAGTTCTTCGCCGAGTGGATGGCTCACGGCTGTTGCTGTCCCGTGAGCGACTCTCTCCGGCTGATCGCGCCTTTGTGACTGGCACCTCCGGGGTCGCTGATCGCGCGGGTGGCGGAAGCTCCGAGAACCGGAGTGCCACGACCATCCCCGCGCCCCCATCTTCGCCGTCGCCGAGCTTGACCACCCCACGCAGCCCCACCACCGCAGCCCGCCGAGAACCGACCCCCGCAGCGACCGGAAGCCGATCTGCCGCGGTCGCCGGGGTCGTGAACGTGGCCCGTGACGGCCACCCCGGTCTCAGTGCCTTGAATGTCGCCGATACCCCGCCCACTTTGGGGTTTCGCGACCCCCAAAGCGGTGAGCTGCGCAACCTCAGTCAACTTCAAGGCCGCTACACCGTAGTCACCTTCTGGGCGCCCACGATCGAGCCATCGGTGGCGGAAGTTCGCAAAATTGCTGGCCTCCGGGAGGCGACCAACGGCCTTTTTCACCACGTCACGGTGGTCGTGGGCTCTTCGACGGCGGCAAGTCAAGCACTCCTCAACGCCGAGCTGACCCAACCCGCGACGATCGTCGGCGACCCTCAGATGGCCATCATGCAACGCTGGGGGGCGACGGCAATGCCCACCAACGTCATTCTCAATGAACACGGAGCGATCCTCCACGAACACCTCTACGCAGAGCAATTTCTCGAACTCTTGCGTGCCCGCTATGCGCGATAGGATCATCCGTTGGGTAACACCCACGCGAGCTACGGGCAGTCAGAAGAAGCTCCTCAACTTATCGCGCCCCCTGAGGCCACTGGGTTTTGCGGCGGGAGGAACCCGCTAAAGTGCGGGAGTCCAGCCTTGCGGCAGGCCGCTCTGGGTCTTTCTCTGAAGGCCATGTTGTCCATCGTGCATTCTGCCGCGTTGATTGGCATCGACGCCCATCCGGTGGAGATCGAAGTCCACGCGATGGCCTCCGAGGAAATGAAGATCCTGATGGTGGGACTGCCTGACGCCGCCGTGAAGGAATCGCAAGACCGGGTCTGGTCGGCGCTGAGCAACAGTGGGTTTCGCACCCCGACTCTGCGGGCGACAATCAACCTGGCCCCCGGTAGCATCCGCAAGGAAGGGCCGTTCTACGACCTGCCGATCGCGCTGGGCCTGCTAGTCAGCAGCTTGCAACTCCAGGGCACCGAAGTGACCAACCGACTCGGCAACCTCTTGATCGCGGGTGAACTCGGCCTCTCTGGCACCCTCCGCCCGGTTAAAGGTGGACTCGCAATGGCGCTCCTGGCCCGTAAACTGGGGCTGTCGGGGGTGGTCTTACCTCGGCCTTCTGCGGAAGAAGCGGCTCTGGTCAGCGGAGTCGCGGTCTATCCGGTGGATACCCTCGATGACACCGTGAGCTTCATCCAGGGCAAGCTCGATATCACCCCCTTGCGGGAATCGGACAGCCCTTTTCGGCAGCGACCGCCGGAGGGCTACACCGGCGATTTTTCCGAGGTCAAGGGGCAGCACACCGTCCGCCGGGCAGTGGAGATTGCGGTGGCCGGGGCCCACAACATCCTGCTGATCGGCTCGCCCGGCAGCGGAAAGAGCATGGTGGCCAAGCGCATTCCCACCATCATGCCAGAACCTAGCCTGGACGAGTTTCTCGAAATCCTCGCTGTGCAATCCGCCGCCGGGATGACTCTCCGGTCAGAAAACCGCTGCTATACCCGCCCGTTTCGGTCTCCCCACCACACTATTTCGGAGGCCGGTCTGATCGGCGGTGGTTCTAACCCGACTCCCGGAGAAATTTCCCTGGCCCACAACGGCGTCCTCTTTCTGGACGAGCTGCCCGAGTTTCGCCGCTCGACACTGGAAGTCCTCCGGCAGCCGCTGGAGGATGGCGAAGTGACGATTTCCCGCAGCACGGCCAAGGTGACGCTTCCGGCCTCGATCATGCTGGTCGCGGCCATGAATCCGACCCCCGGTGGCTATTCCCCCAAAGAGCGGGACAGCGGGGCCAGTGCCGCCGAAATCCAGCGCTACCGCGCCCGCATCAGCGGCCCACTGCTGGATCGCATTGACCTCCATGTCGAGGCACCATCACTCAGTTTTGACGAAGTGCGCTCGACCCGACCAGCAGAGTCTTCGGCGGCGATCCGCGCCCGCGTGCAGCGTGCTCGGGCCATCCAAACACAGCGCTTTCTTGAGGACGAAGCCCCAGGGCGCACGCGCATTTCGCCTACCAACGCCCGGATGAACCCCGCCCAGATCCGCCGATACTGTGCTGTCGGCAAGACCGAGGGCGACCTCCTGCAGCAGGCGATGGAGCAACTCAAGCTGTCCGCCCGCGCCTACGACCGGATTCTCAAAGTCGCCCGCACCATCGCCGATCTCGCCGAAAGTCTGAACATCCAAGCCCCCCACCTCCTCGAAGCCATCCAATACCGCAACCTAGACCGCCAACTCCTCGGGTAGCTCGGACGGTCAATGGGGTTTCAATTTTCCCGCCTACTCAGGGTGTTCTTTGATAGGGAAAAGTCACCCCACCACCGCGACTCGGCTGGAAAACTGCCAACGAGACCACGATCTCCCCTGAGGCACCGGGGAGCGGCTAGAGGGCGCAACCTGACGATGGGGCATTGACCACCTGCGGTGGTCAGCGGCAGTCTGATTACGTGAGGTCACGGCAAAACCACCTTCCCTGGAGCTGCCTCCGATGCGTGGCCAACCTCGCCCTTGCCTTGACACTCAGCGTCCAGTGCCTCGGTCTCGCGTGGTGGGTGTTTTATGGTGGGGTCCCGGTCGCTCCCTTAATCGTTGCGCGATTGACGGCCGGGAGTGCTACGCCAATCCGGGTCGAGCGTATCGTCTGGGGTGTCGATGGCGTCTGGCGCATTACCAACCTCAGACTCTCCATCCGGGAAGGTTCTGCCGAACTGGCCAGCGTCACGGCAGGCTATCTGGAAATGTCATTCCAGCCCGGCCAGAAGGTCGGGCTGGGCAGCCTCGCCCGATGGAATCTGCAAGGAGGCTCCGTGCGGGTTGCCCAGAGCCTGTCACCAACCGGTGAGCCCTGGGAAATGCTCTCTCGGGTGGTGGCCTCTGGTTACCGGGATGCGGCCAGTCGTCACCAGCTTGCCAACGCGACGGCAGTTGTCGGCGGGCTGGTCATCACCCTCAAGGCCGACATCGGCGAGAGCGAGCTGGAAGCACTGCAGCGGCCCCGGTCTCAGGAGCCCGATCGGCCCTGGCCCGTGGTCGTCCGCCAAGCTCTCGCCCAACTCGGCCGACAAGCTCCGTGGCTACCCCAGGCCCTCGAAGGCGACTTGGAACTCTCCGTCGCCAGCCACGGGCCCGCCCTCCGTCTTCAGGCAACGGGCCATTTTTCCGAACTACAGGCCGCCGTCTGGCAGTCGGGCTCCTGTGACCTTTTCCTGACGGCCGACTGGGATCCGAGCGGCGTCACGGGGAGTTTCCGGTTGTCCGGCAACCACCTTGCTGCGGGCGCGGAACTGATCGAAACGGCACCGTGGAGCAGAGACCTCCACGCTGACCGGCTCGCCCTCACCGGATCAATAGCCTGGCCTTTTCCAGCGCAACCGCAAGTCAGGGGGCACCTCCGCATCGCCCAACTAACCGGGGGCGGCGCAAAGCTCGATACCTTGGGTGCCAGCTTTAGCGGTTCCGCCCTACAGCCGCGTCTGAACTTTCTCCTGGCCAACTTTCCGGACGTGCTGAGCGGCAGCCTCTGGGGGACTGCCGACGCGACGAGTTTCAACCTCGATAGCTCTGCGGAGACCCTGTTCACGGCGCCACAACCGACATCCGAATCGGACGACGCTGCCGCCAATGCGGAGAGCATCGAAGCTCCAACCAAAATCGTCGCCGGGACTGAGCGTGCCGCTTGGCAGACTGCTGCAAACTGGAACCTCTCCGTGGATGGCTGGCTTCACCTACCGACCTGGCTCGCGGAAACCCCGTGGGGCCAGAATCCCCGCCTCGCGGCCCTGCAACACCTTGGGCAAGGCCGCCTAACGGCAGCGGCGGACCTCCAACGTTCAGCCGATGGCACCTTTTCCATCGGTGGCCTTTACGGCAGGCTGCTGCTACCCGGATTCAACGACCCGCCGCTGCACGCCGATTGGCTCACCACCGGCTTCCAATTTCACGATCAGCACCTCACGGTCGGCCCCGCCGTGCTCGAAGCACCGGGCTGGAGCCTCCGCGGGGAGTATCAACAAAACCTCGCCAACGGCGACTACCGGGTGCTCGGAAGTGGCCTCATTGACCCGCCCAGCGTCGCGCACTACCTCGATCCAGTCTGGTGGGCCGACTTCTGGAGCCAATTTAGCCCCCGCCTCGATCTCCCGAAAGTCGATTTTGACCTTCAAGGCCGGTTCTTTAGCGGTCGCGCCCACCGCTGGCTCTTTACCAAGGGCGACCTGACCCGCACCACCTATCGAGGCGTCCCGTTTGATGCGATCACCACCAAAGTCCTGATGCAGCCGACCTCGCTGGACCTTTTCGACACCGAAGCCTGGCAACACCCTAAATCACCCCTACCGCCAGAGCGGCCTGGTTCTACCGCAACGACACCGCTTCCGGCAGTCTCGGCCAGCCCCCTGCCCCGCTACCTGAACCTACGCCTATCCTCGAAAACCACCTTGCCTGATGAGCTTCGCCAACACCTCGCCGCCTCCGGGCAACTTCGCCTTCCGCTGCCCGAGATAAGTCTGCTCCTCGACGACCAAGTCCGCAGCTTTGCGCCGTTTTTCGAAAGCCCGACCACCGTCGAGTCTGCCTTTTCCAGCCTCACCTACGGCCCGGCCAGCCAATCCCCCGGCGAAACCTACCTGTGGGCCACCGTCAAGGCCCTGGAGCCCTGGAACTTCGCCCGCGCCAGGCTTGAACACAGCTCCTTCGAACTCA
>DAIQNO010000094.1:0-8323 GCA_036788355.1 Opitutales bacterium
TTATTTTGGCGGTCTGCGCGATTTTCGTTTTCATTCTGATGCAGGTGCTTCCCCTGTTCAGTGGAGCAACCGTGCGGCCCGCCGGACTGGTGGATACAGGACTGTCCTCGGTTGCCGTCTTCGGTGCCGATGAGTGGTCGGAATTGCCCTTCGCAGTCTCCCCGGAAGGCGATTTCTCTTTCATCGACCTTGCCTACGACCAAAAAAGACGGGCGAGCCTGGGGCCCCGTGGGGTCTTTTCGGTGTCTTCGGGACTGCCGGAAGGTGCCAGGGTCACCGCCATCCAATACCACCGTTCAGAGAATCAAGTCGCCTTTGGCTTCGCCGACGGTCGTTTTGCCATCACCGATGTTAAATACCGCTCCGTTTTCAGCCCATCGCAGGAGAGACAGATCGAGGCGGAAGTTTCCACCGGCACGGTATTTTCTTTTGGCGACGCTGATTCGCCGGTCTTGGCGGTTGATTACTTCACTTCAGAGCGGCGCGGCGCGCTGGTAGCGGGCATCCTTGGTGACGCCGATGGCGATTCTGCCGCTCGCGAGGTGCGGGTGGCTGCCTTCACGCGGGCCAGAACCCTGTTTGGCGTGGGCAACTGGCGGGCCTCCTTCAACCGCGACCTGACCCCGGAAATTGAGGGAGTGCCGACGCAAGTTTTGGTCAATGGCCTCGGCACGGCTGTTTTGGTGCTGACGGAGCCGGGGGAGGTTTTCTATTTTCTGGTCAGTGGTAACACCCTGACCCTGCAACAGCGATTTTTCCCGGTCGCTGAATACCTCGCGCAGCAGAATGGCGCGGAGCCGGAAAAGTTCCTGGGGCAGGCGAAAATCCTCACTGCCAACTGGCTTCTGGGCAATGAGTCGCTGGTACTGACCTCGACCTTGGGGGATACCATCGTCGCGCAACCGATGCCCACCGGTGGGCAGGGGGGAATTCGCTACACCACGGCAGCGAAGCGGTTCAAGCCCATCGCGGGTGGGGATGCAGACCTCTTTGCCAAGAGCCTACGCAACCGCGCTTTCGCGGTGGCCGTGGGGCGCCAGGTGACGTTGCGCTATGCCACCACGGAGAGCACCCGCTGGGAGGGCCAACTGGAGGTTGAGCCGGTGGCCCTGCTGATTGGCTCTCGCTATGATCGGTTGATGGCTCTGGACGCCGTTGGACGCCTGGAAATCCTGACGCTGAGCGACCCGCACCCGGAGAGCAGTTTTAAGGCGTTTTTTGGCAAGGTGTGGTATGAGGGGCAGCCGGAACCGGCCTACGTTTACCAGGCCTCTGCTGCCTCAGAGTCAGCCGAGGTTAAATACTCCATGGTGAACCTCCTGTGGGGTTCTCTCAAAGGAACCTTTTTCGCTTTGATTTTTGCGGTGCCGATCGCGCTTTTGGCCGCCATTTACACTTCCCAGTTCCTCCGACCAGAGTTCAAAAAGGTGATTAAGCCGACGATGGAAGTGATGGCCTCGTTGCCGTCGGTGGTTTTGGGCTTTCTGGGTGGTCTCTGGTTAGCTCCGCTCATTGAAGCCCGGGTGCCCTCCGTGCTCTTGATCGCCTCACTGGTGCCGCTGGTGGCGTGGGGGTTTGGCTGGTGGTGGAGCCGACTGCCGCAGCGGATTCGCCTCCGGGTGCGGCCGGGTTGGGAGTTTCTGGTGATGATCCCCTTGCTCCTCCTGACGGCTTGGGTCGCCTGGCAGCTAGGGCCCCTGGTCGAGCAGGTGCTCTTTGTCACTACGAACGCGGCGACGGGCGAGCGGGTGGCCGATTTTCGCTTGTGGTGGCCGCAAGCAACCGGAATGGCCTACCTGCCGCGCAATGCGATGGTCGTCGGCTTCATGATGGGCTTTGCGGTGATCCCGATCATCTTCACGATTACTGAGGATTCTCTCTCCAACGTGCCGAAGTTTCTCAACTCCGCCTCGCTAGCCCTCGGGGCCAGTCGCTGGCAAACCGCGTGGCACATTGTGGTGCCGACGGCTTCGGCGGGCATTTTTTCGGCCCTGATGATCGGTTTTGGCCGAGCGGTCGGGGAGACGATGATCGTCGTGATGTGCTCGGGAAACACCCCCGTTTTTGAGTTTCCGGCGGTGAACCCCTTCGACGGGATGCGGGCACTTTCCGCCAATATCGCGGTGGAATTGCCTGAGGCCCCTAAAGACAGCACGCACTTCAGAGTGCTCTACCTGGGTGCTCTGTTGTTGTTTTTGCTGACTTTCGTCGTGAACACTGCCGCCGAGGTGCTGCGGTCTCGCCTGCGCGAAAAATACAAGACCGTCGGCTGACCCCAAGCCGCCGAGATTGCGACGCTAAGCCGCCCAACCACGACCGACTAGAACTGTTTTATGAAGAGATTATCGCCAGTAACGCCTGACGTGCGGCCCAGCGGAGAAGGCTTGGTCTGGCTGACTAGCATGGGTGTGGCGACGGGGCTGGTGATGATTGCGGCCTTGATGTTGCTGATCGTGGTGAACGGCGTCGGTTATTTTTGGCCCAATTCCGTGTTACAGGTTCAGTTGAGTGAAGACTCGCGTGCGGCTCCGGGTGGCCATCGTGTCATTGCCGCATCAATCGTCGAATCCCGCTTAAAAAAGGTCACGACGGCCCCTGCAACCCGTGAGGTGCAAAGTGGCGAGACCGACGACTCAGAGCAGAGCGAAGTGGCGGAAACTGCCTTCGAGCGCGAGATCAAGTTTTTCCTGGGTAATCGCGATGTCTATGGGGATGCCTTTTTTTGGGTCGATGAGTCCGCCATCGTGAGCCAGGAGGTCGCCAGTGGGATCATGATGGCCGAGCGGCTGACCGGCGGGAATGCCATTTTCCGCCCGGTGGAGCTGATGTTGGCAGGCGGGGAAACCCTCCAGGCCAATGCCCCTAATTTTTTGGAGACGCTCCGGGTAGAAATTCGGGAGACGCGGCTCCGACAGCAGCGGGTCGATCGGCTTTCTATGGGACCGATCGGTCGATTGGCCCGGAAGATGAACGACCTTGACCTCCAGGCGCGGATGATGATCCGTCAGCACCCTGAACAGCAGGCCGCGATTACTGCAACGGAGGCAGCCTTGGCGGGGTTGAATCGAGGGATTTCGTCAGCGGGCCTGACCTGGGATACTGTGATTAATCTTGCGTCCGCGAAGCGTGGCAACTGGGGTCTCGCGGATGGCTGGGAATGGGAGGCGCAGACTCTCCGTCCGACCGTCCCCAAGACCGCCGCCATCAAGGCGTCGCTGGTCGAGTTTGGTGGCTGGGAGGAGCTTCAGTCGGCACTGGGGCAGCTGGCACAGCCCGAGGTGGGGCGGGCCGATACCGCAGAACTCCAGCGGCTCCGGGGTTTGCTGGCGCGGCGGGCGGCGATTTTGGCCGAAAATGCCACCTATGCTGCTGAGGTGCGAGTTCTCCAAGAGGCCAATCAGCGGGTGACCCTGACCTACGAGTTGATGGGTGGTGAGCGGCGGACTCTCCCGATCGGGGCGATCAGACGGGTCTGGTTGCCCAATGAACTCACTTTCTTTGAAAAAATTGGTTACTTTCTGTCTCAAGGGTGGGCGTTTTTAAGTGAGCCTCCCCGCAGCTCCAACACTGAAGGTGGCGTTTTTCCGGCCATTTTCGGCACTTTTGTGATGACGGTGCTGATGTCCGCACTGGTGATGCCCTTCGGCGTGATTGCCGCGATCTACCTGCGGGAATATGCGGTGCAGGGGCCCTTCGTGCAGGCGATCCGCATCGCGATCAATAATCTCGCTGGAGTGCCTTCCATCGTTTACGGCGTCTTTGGGCTCGGATTTTTTGTGTATTTTGTTGGCGACGGTTTTGACTGGCTCTTTTTCCCGGATCGCCACGCCTTGAATGAGCCTGTCTTTGGCACCGGCGGGGTGCTCTGGGCCTCCTTGACTCTTGCCTTGATGACCATCCCGGTGGTCGTGGTGGCGACGGAGGAGGCCCTTGCGGCGGTTCCCAGGGGGATGCGGGAGGCTTCGCTGGCTTGCGGTGCGTCGAAATGGCAGACCATCCAGCGGATCGTGTTGCCGGGCTCGGCCAGCGGCATTCTGACGGGGTTGATCCTGGCGATGGCCCGTGGGGCGGGCGAAGTGGCACCGTTGATGGTGGTGGGCGTGATTAAGTTTGCACCAACCTTACCGGTGGATGGAGAGTTTCCGTTCTTTCACCTCGAAAGAAAGTTCATGCACCTGGGCTTCCATATTTATGACCTGGGCTTTCAGTCACCTGACGCCGAAGCCGTCAAGCCCCTGGTTTTTGCAACAACCCTCCTGCTCATTGCCCTGGTGGTTGTTCTGAACTTGAGTGCCATCTTGATCCGCGACCACCTTCGGAAGAAATACTCTTCCAGCAGCTTCTAACCACTTCACGCTTATGGACACCACTACGGAGGCCCTTCGCGGCCCGCTCTCCAAAGAAATGGCGACCCCCACAGCGGTCGAGTCGCTACCCGACCGTTCGCAGAAAAACACTTCCTTTGCTGGATTGGGGGCGATGCCTGCGGGAAACGGGGCTGCGTCCGCCGCACCCAGCTTGGTTGCCGATTACATCAAGGTGCGTGACTTTTCCTTCTGGTATAATCCCAAGGCCCGGGTGCTGCATCAGCTAACGCTCGATATTCCGAAGCAAAAAGTGACGGCTTTCATCGGGCCCTCCGGCTGTGGTAAATCGACCTTGCTGCGTTCTTTTAACCGGATGAACGACCTGATCGACGGTGTTCGACACGAGGGCGATATTCTCATCGGCGGGCAGAGCATTTTCGACCCTCAGCTAGAGGTGATTGCGCTGCGCAAGCGGGTCGGCATGGTATTTCAAAAATATAACCCTTTTCCGAAGTCGATTTACGAGAATATCGTCTATCCGCTCCGAGTGGCTGGTCGTCGAGACAAGGGGGAATTGGACGCGGCGGTGGAGCGAAGCCTGAAGGGTGCTGCGCTATGGAATGAGGTGAAGGATCGCCTGCATGAATCGGCGCTCGGGCTCTCTGGCGGCCAGATGCAGCGGTTGTGCATTGCGCGGGCCATCGCCAACTCGCCAGAAATCCTTTTGATGGATGAGCCGTGCTCCGCTCTGGATCCGATTGCCACGGGGAGCATTGAAGAATTGATCCACGAATTGAAGACGGAGTTCACGATCGTCATTGTCACTCACAATATGCAACAGGCAGCTCGCGTTTCGGACCGGACGGCCTTTTTCTACCTTGGGGACTTGATTGAATACAATGAAACTTCCCGCATTTTTATGAATCCAGAGAAGTCGCAGACTGAGGACTACGTGTCGGGCAGATTTGGTTGATCCGGCTATATTTTTGCACCAGGAAAGTTTGATGAATCACTTTTACGAGGTTGAGCTGACGCAGATCTGCAATCGTTTGCTGCTGATGGGTCGCCGTTGTGCGGTATTGACGCGCTCGGCGATGAAGGCGCTGTCCGAGGGTGATCGCGATGCGGCTCAGGCGGTGCTGGCTGGCGACGATCAAATTGACGAGTTGGAAAAGGAAATCGATGCGGAATGTATCCGCTACATTACGTTGCGAAGCCCGGTGGCCTCCGATGTCCGGCTTTTGACTGTGGCGATGAAGGTCTGCCATGACCTGGAGCGGATTGGCGATGAGGCTTGCTCAATCGCCAGGCGGGTGGGCGATGCCAGCACGATGAGGTCGCTTTCGGATTCGGCGGAGTATTTCGCCAACCTTTCGCGCTTCGCGGTGGATCAACTCGACTTGGCCCTCGATGCTTTTGCGAACCGAAATGCGGAAAAAGCCCACCGCGTCACGCAACAGGACCGCACCATCGACGACCTCCACCGTCAACACGTCCGGATTTTGCTCGAACGAGCTTCTTCGCGTTCGGCCAGCATCGAGGAGACAGTGGCCTATATCTTTATTTCCAAGTCGCTGGAGCGAATCGGTGACCACGCAAAGAATTTCGCTGAAGAAGTGATTTTTTTGCTCGAAGGGGACGATGTCCGCCACACTCCAGCCGTCAAAAACACGACCCAGGCGCGCCACCTGCCCCCCAACGGCCGCTAAGAATATCGGGGCGGGTTGCGCCCTCTCCCGTCGCCGCGCTCACGAAGCAGCGTCTTCTCCGCCTTAGACTGAGGCAATCGACGTCGCCTAGCCGGAACGCCCCCCTCACGGCTTCTCGATAAATGGCGAAAATCGTCGCCACCCAAGACTCTGAGTCGTTGGCTAGACTTGCGCTCGGCCGGGCGGGCGGTGCAGACTCTTGGCTTTTTATGGAATCTGCGGAGCTGCGACAGTCATTTTTAGATTATTTTGCCGGCAAGGGCCATACGGTGGTTCGGGGGGCCTCCTTGCTGCCTACGTCGCCCAACCTGCTGTTCACCAACGCCGGGATGAACCCCTTCGTGCCGATTTTCCTCGGTGAGCAGCCGCCGAGCTACGCCCGGACGCTGGGGGTGCTGCAAAGCGGCCTGGAGACCCGCGCCGCCGATACCCAGAAGTGCATCCGCGCTGGTGGTAAGCACAACGACCTGGAGGATGTCGGTTTTGACACCTACCACCACACTTGCTTTGAGATGCTGGGCAACTGGTCCTTCGGCGACTATTTTAAGGCCGAGGCCATTGCCTGGGCGTGGGAGTTGCTGACGACGGTCTGGAAGCTGCCGAAGGAGCGTCTTTACGCGACCGTTTACCAGCCCGCCGAGGGAGACCCGGCGGCCTTCGACCAGGAAGCCTACGACCACTGGAAAGCCATTTTTACCAGAGAGGGGCTGGATCCCGCCGTCCATATCCGGACGGGTGGAAAGAAGGACAACTTCTGGATGATGGGCGAGACCGGCCCTTGCGGCCCATGCAGCGAGGTACACATCGACCTGACCCCGGGCGGCGACTCGCGGGGGTGCTTGGTCAACAATGACAGCCCCTGGTGCATTGAGATCTGGAACCTGGTCTTTATCCAGTTTGCGGCGGATGGGGAAGGTAACTTCGCCCCGCTGAAGGCCCAGCATGTCGATACGGGGATGGGCTTTGAGCGGGTGGCCGGGATGATCGCGACCACGCGCGGCTTTACCGACTTTTCGCGCCCTCCGAGCAACTACAACAGCGACCTCTTTTCCGAGATTTTCGCGGCCATTACAACGATGTGCGGCCAGCAATATGGGTTTACGATGCCCGACCCGACGGCACCCCGCGAGCGGCTGTCGGCTGATGAGATGCGCGACGTGATCTTCCGGGTTTTGGCCGACCACATCCGGACGTTGACCTTCGCCATTGCCGATGGGATTCTGCCCGGAAATGAGGGCCGCCACTACGTCCTGCGGCGGATTTTGCGCCGGGCGGTGATGTTCGGAAAGCGGTTGAACCTCCCGGCGGGGTTTTTCACCCGGCTGATCGAGCCGGTGGTGGCCAAGTTCGGGGCGGGGTTTCCGGAGGTCTTGGCCAAGCAGGAGATCATCCGCAAGGTCATCGCCAATGAGGAGGCGAGCTTTGAAAAGACCCTGGACCGCGGGCTGGAGATGCTCAACGCGACGACCGGAGACCTTTCTGGGGAGCGGGCCTTTACGCTCTATGACACCTACGGCTTTCCGCTGGACCTGACGCAGCTCATCGCCCGCGAGCGCGGCCTAAAGGTGGATGTCGAGGGCTTTCATCGTTGCATGGAGGCGCAGCGCCAGCGTGGGCGCGACTCACAACAGACGACCAAGATTCTGGTTGCGGAGGCTGCCGAAGGGGGCATCCCGGCTACGGTATTCCTCGGCTATGACCGGGAAACCTGGCGAGATTGCCGCGCCAGGTTGCTCGAAATCCGCCCTCAGGGTGAGGCGACACTTCTGGTTTTCGATCAGACCCCGTTCTACGCCGAAATGGGCGGCCAGGTCGGCGATAGCGGTCGGGTGGTGTTTCCCGGTGGCGAGCTGGCGATCACCGACACGGTGAAAGATGCCGCCGGCCACTTTCTCCATCGGACGATCCTAACGGAGGGCGTGGCTCTGCCTCCGGTCGGTGCGGAGGTCGTCTTGTCGATCGACGTTGAGCGGCGGGCGGCGATCCAACGGCACCACAGTGCCACGCACCTGCTGAACTATGCCCTTCGCCAGGTGCTGGGCGATCACGTCGTGCAGCGTGGCAGCATCTGCGGCGCCGACCGCCTCCGGTTTGACTTCAGCCACTACGAGGCCGTGACGACCGATCAAATCGACGCCGTCGAAGCGATCGTCAACCAGCGCGTGTTGGGTAATGGCAGCGTCTCGACGGTGGAGCTGCCATTTTCGCAGAAACCAGCGGGCGTGATTGCCACCTTTGGCGAAAAATACGGCGAAGTGGTGCGAGTGGTCGATATCGGCGGCTACTCTCTGGAACTTTGTGGGGGCA
>DAIQNO010000095.1:0-8291 GCA_036788355.1 Opitutales bacterium
TCGAATCCGAAAAAGCCTTCGACCCCGTCGCCGTTTACGGAGACGCCCCTAACCCAACCAAGCTCTAAGGCCGGGCACGGGACAAGGCCGACGAGAAACAGCCCCGTCCGCAATTTCGTCCAAAAAAAGGTGTAAAGAATAACGGTGTTTTTTTGAAAATTATCTAAAATTACCCTTGAAAGCCGGTGCTTTCGCCGACAGTGTTTTTTTATACCCGTTCTTTGACAGCACGCATTCTTTACCAGACCCGAAAACGCATCACCCTTCCATCACGCATCACGCTCCCGACTCCGGCAGCGGCACTTCCTCTAAAGCGATTTCAGCCGCTAGCGGATTCTCAAAACAGTCTCAGTTGTGGAGCGGTAGCGGTCGCCCTGGGTGTCGGAAAAAGTGAGAATGACCGTCGCGGACACCGCCCGAGCCGACCAGTTTTCTGCGCCGAGCGGATTTACCGCCGGTGGCACGGCAGCTTCCAGGCCGAAGCTCTGGCCTGGAGCCAAGCTCGACGGGAACTGCCCTTCCCGCAGCACCTGAGGTTCACCGCCTGATCCGACGGTGCTTCCCCACAACAGGCGCACCTCGGACAGTTGGACGGCCCGGTTACCGGTGTTTTGGATCGTCCAGCCCACGCTGTGCGGCCCGGCGGGAACGCCAACAGTCCCCTGAACTCGGCTGCTCGGCGTCACCAGAGCCACGCTGGTCACCTCCACCTGCGGCTGCGGCCGGGTATCTTCCCGCAAGGCCGCCTGTAAGTTCGGCGTTCCACTACCGGTGTAAGGGTCATTGCCGGGAGGCCCGGCATCGAGGGCCGTCTCCTGCAGACGCTGAAGCGCGTCGGTCGCGGGCAGGCCCAAGTCGCTCATCACGGTTGCCACTGCTGCCGCATAAAGCGGTGCCGCGAAGGAGGTTCCGCTGCGGAGGAAACTCGATGCAGTAAAGTTTTCCGGGGAAGAAAAGCCGCCCACCAAAACCCCAGGTGCCGACGCCGCCACGGAGACGCCGCGATTGGAAAAGCTCGCCGGTTGGCCCTGCCGATCCGTCGCCGCAACCCCCACGACCGTGGAGTAGGCGGCGGGAAAGGTGGGGCGATCGCTGGCATTATTCCCAGCCGCTGCCACCACCACCACGCCCCGCTGATGCGCGTAAGCCACCGCCTCCGCCAGCACCCGACTGTCTCCTACCGACCCGAGGCTGATATTGATGATCTCGGCCCCCGCTGCCACTGCCGCGATGATCCCTTGCGCCAAACTGAAGGTATCCGCTTGGCCCGTGCCGCCAGAAACGTCCCAGCCGAGCAAAGTCACCTCCGACGCGAGGCTCCGCACCCCGCCCAGGGTCTCGGCAACCAACCCCGCATGGTTCCGATCCTCGGACCCTTCAGTTGGTGACCTAACGCGGCGGGTCTCCCCGCCTACCTGCCGCACCGAAATCCGTTCCGGATCCACGTCGGCGTTGGAGAAATCCCCGACATCTAGCACCGCGACTATCACCCCTGCCCCCTTCAGACTGTCCTCCGGAACCCGAAGGATCTCTCTCCAGCGGGCACCCACGGGGCCGTCCGAGCCAAAAAGTCCCACCACCGGCGGCGGCACACTCGGGTAGTCGAAATCGACCGCCGTCCCCGCCTCGAAAAACCCCGCCAGCAACCGACGATGCTTTCCCTCATAGCCGACCTGCACCCGCCCCAATTCTGGAATCACTCCATAAACCGGCACGCCGAGGTCGCGCAATAACGCCACCGCTGCCGCGACATCGCCCCGGTCAAAAGTGAGGCTCGCAACCCCCTCGATGGCCCCATCGGGAGGAATCGGCCAACCGTAATCCTCAGCATCCCCGCCGACCTCATCATCCGCCGCAACCACCGCTCCCCGATGTCCCGGCTGCCGATCCCTGCTGACCAGTGGTGCTGCCCGCTCGGCTGGGACGCGACCCACGCTGCTTGCACCATTTTCACTAAACCGCGCGGTCGTTCTGGAACCGGCTCGCTCAGACTGCCAGAGAACGCCGCTGCCCAAGCCGACCACGAGGGCCAGCCCGACAACCCAGTTACGGGGAACTCTCGACTCTCCTGACGAGGCCCCCGCCCACGGTGATGGAAAGGGCCCTTTCAACAGGAATTGCGGGTAAAAGTGCGTTAGAACGCCACGGAGCTCATCTGGAAGATCGGCGCAAACATCGCCATCACAATACTGCCGATGACTACACCGAGGAAGATAATCAGCAACGGCTCCATCAGCGACGTCAACGCGTTCACCGTGGTATCGACCTCATTGTCGTAAAAGTCCGAGATTTTGGACATCATTCCGTCAATGTTACCGGTCTGTTCACCCGCACGGGCCATGTGACGCACCATCGACGGAAAAAACTCAATCGTGCCCACGATCTCAGATAGCTGGCCCCCTTGACTGATGGAGCGGCTGATCTTCGTGCAAGCCGCCTCGATAAAGGTGTTGTTCGATGCCGCCGCGCAGATCTCCAACGTCCGGAGGATGGGCACCCCGGAACGCAACAGGATTGCGTAGGTGCGGCAAAAACGGGACACCGAGACCTTCCGCCGGAGGTTGCCGACAATCGGCAGCTTGGAAAACGCCAAGTCTTTGAGACGCCGACCTTTGGGCGTCGCAATCAGGTGTTGGAGCAAGAACCAGAACGCGACCATCCCGATAATAATATAGATGATGTTGCCCTTCAGAAAGTCGCTAGCCGCGATCAGCATCCGGGTCGGGGCGGGCAGTTCCTGGCCAAAGTCTCGAAACATTTCTGCGAAAACCGGCACCACCATCACCAGCAAGACCTGCACGAGGATGGCTGCCAACACGAGAACGGCCACTGGGTAGGTCAGGGCCCCTTTCACTTTCTTGGTCAGCTTGACCGTTTCTTCAAAGTAGGTGGCCACCCGTGCCATGATGTCCGCGAGGGCACCCGAAGCCTCACCGGCCTCCACCATGCTCGTGAACATGTTGGGGAACGCTTTCGGAAACTTCCGAACCGCCTGAGAGAATGACGAGCCTCCCGAAATGTCGTTCTTCACATCGCGAACGATGATCTTAAAGACGGGGTTTTCGGACTGCTCTTGCAGGGCTTCCAGAGCGGAAACGAGCGGCAGACCAGCCACTAGCATCGAAGAAAGCTGGCGGGTGAAGACCGTCACCTCCATCAACTTGATTTTCTTGTTCTTGGCCTGTTTTTCGTAAGCGCGAAGCTTGGCTAGCCGCTGACTCTCGCCAAACGACACCTTTTTCTTCGTCCCGAGGGTTGCTGCTGAACCAGTTTGCGTTAAGAGAGCCATAACCTGATCATTTTAATAATTAGATTCACCAACGATAAGCCCCTTGCACCAAAAGTCCACTTAGAAGAGTCCACTCGGGCAGGAAATGTTCCGGTTTTGAGGCCATTACCCCCGATGGGGGCTCTTTCCATTCCGACCCCACCGCCCAATCCCCTAGAAAATGATGGCACCGTTGACCTCAGATCTCCCGATGGTGGCCATTGCCGGTGCCAGCGGTTTTGTGGGCACCCACCTCCGCCGGGCTTTGGGCGGGCCGTGGGCGTGGAAGGCCATCACTCGCTCCCAGGCGCTGCACGGCGTTTACGACGCCCCCACCGCCACAACCTGGCACCACGCCGATCTCTACTCCCTGCCGCAAGTCGAGGCCGCCCTGGCAGGCTGCCGCTGGGGGGTCTATCTCGTGCATTCGATGGTGCCCTCCACCCGCCTGATGCAGGGGCACTTTCGCGATACCGATCTGCTGCTCGCGGACAACTTTGCCAAGGCCGCCCGCGCCAACGGGCTAGAGCACCTCGTTTACCTCGGTGGCCTTCTGCCCACCGACGGCGGCGACCTCTCACCCCACCTGGCCAGCCGGGCGGAGGTTGAGGAGGTCCTCCGCCACAGCGGGCTCCCCGTGACGGTCCTCCGCGCCGGGCTGATTGTCGGCCCCGGCGGTTCCTCGACCCGGATGCTGATTAACCTCGTGCGGCGCTTGCCCTGGATGGTGTTGCCCCGTTGGACCCGCTGCCAGACCGCCTCCATCGACATCCGCGAGGTCGTCCGCGCCGTCGAAATCACCCTACCCCAACCCGCCCAATTTAGCGGAACCTACGACCTGGCAACCCACACCCCGACGACCTACGAGGGCATGATCCGCCAGACGGCCAGCGTCCTGGGCAAGAAACTGAGGCTCATCAAGCTCCCCCTCAACCTGCTGCGTCTCTCGCGGTTCTGGGTGCAGCTTTTCAGCGGAGTGCCCGCCAGCTTGGTCGGCCCGCTGATGGAAAGCCTGACTCATGAGCTGAGAGCGCGTGACAACCCGCTGCTCCAGCAGCTCCGCATCGGGGCAACATCCTTCGACGATTCCATCCGCAAGGCCCTGCAACCCGACCTAAGTCCGACCGACAACCCGCGCTCAGGCGGCCACCGACAGGTTCAACGCCATGTCCGGATCGAAAGCCGGGTGCGCTCCGTGCAGCGGATGCCGCTGCCCCCAGGATGGGACGCCGCCCAAGTCACCGAGGCCTACCGCCAGTGGCTGACGCGCTCCTCGTTGATGACCCTCCTCGCCGAACGCGGAGACCACGGGGGCCTGCGTTTTGCCCTGTCTTTTCCGCGCCTCGTCTTGCTCGACCTGACCCCGACCCCGCGCTCGGAAGGATGCCCCGTCCGCCGCGCCTTCTACATCTCGGGCGGCCTCCTGGCCCAGCCGGTAACGCCTCCTGGCCGCTTTGAGTTTCGCATTTTCCCCGAGCAAGGCTGCGTGATTGCCGCGATTCACGGCTTCCGACCGCGCCTACCGTGGTATCTTTACCAATTCACCCAAGCCCAGATTCACCTCTGGGTGATGCAAGGCTTCAGCCGCCACCTCCGACGCCAGATTTCTACCCACCACGCCAACCTCCCACGCCCTCCACCCAACATCAAGTAAGCTGCGGGTTGATGGGCGGAGCTTTTCGCCAAAATCGCCGGGGCGACCTGAATACAGGCTCAGGCTTGGGCCGCCGCGAGCTCACGGTTGCCATTCCCGTCCGTCCCCACTCCTGCCGAAGCTGCCACCACCGAGCCAACCTCCTCGTTCGAGACTCCGGAACTGGCCGTGGCGCAGGATTCCTCCATTTTTCGCAGATAATCACACTCCCCGGTGCACAGGGAACGGTGCAGCGCACTGCAAAACTGCCCCAAAGCCTCGTAATTGAGGGAATACAGGATCATCGGCCCGCGCTCCCGAGAGCGCAGCATCCCCGCTGCTGACAGCGCCTTCAGGTGCTGCGAAACGGTCGGTTGAGCCAGAGGCAACGCATCGACGATCTGGCCGCAGTTGGCCTCAGAATGCTCCCGCAGGTGGGCCACGATCGCCACCCGGGCTGGGTGGGCCATGCTTTTGGCAAAAGCAGCCAAGGCCACCTCCTGCGACGAGAACAATTCAACTTTGCTTTTAGCCATACGATAAAGCTGTCAACTTACCTCTATCTCAAGCAAGCAAAAATTACGCAAAAAACGCTTTTTCGACTAGCATTTTTTCTTCATCGCATTTTGAACGCAACGACGGGTTACCCCTTTTTGCTCCCACGGCGGGCAGTTTTGAAGCCTTTCGTTGTCGAAAGGCGGGTTGTCCGCGTGGAACTGCCAGCCATTGCGCCCACGCGGCGTTCAGGACTCTCCCTCGAGGTTTTGTTGGACGGCGAGAGCGGCCCCGATGATGCCCGCGTCGTTGCCGAGCTTGGCCGGGTAAACCGGAACGGGGCAGGATAAAAGATCGCCAAATTTCTCCCATCGCTTGGTGATTCCGCCCCCCAGGATGATGCTGTCCGGCCCGAGCCAGCGACAGAACTCGGTTAGCATGAATGAGCACCGCTCAGCCCATTCCGGCCAGAGGAGGTCCTCGGCTTTACGGGCGGTGTTGGAAGCCCACTCCTCAGCCTCGACCGGCTTCTTGGACTTCTTTGGGGTCAGCCAGAGGTGCCCTAGCTCCGTGTTGGGCACCAGATGCCCGTTATGCAGCAACGCCGAACCGATGCCCGTTCCGATGGTCAGGAACAGGTGGGTTCCGAGGTGCTCCGCTGCCGCCCGATGGGTCAACTCGGCAAGCCCCGCAGCGTCAGCGTCGTTGAGCGTCGCCACCCGCGTAAAACCCAGTTCCCGCAGGTCGGCCCGCAGGTCACGCCCGATCCAACCCGCATCGAGGTTGGCCGCAGTTTGAATCCGCCCGTGCCGCACCACCCCCGGAAAGCCCACCCCAACCGGCCCTTCCCAGGCAATTTCTGCCACCAACTCCTTCAACAGCAGCAAAACCTCCCGCGGGGAGCCGCAATCTGGTGTCTCCCGGCGCAGCCGCTCGGTTACCATCGAGGCGGTGGCCGTATCAACCACTGCGGCCTTCACCCCGGAACCCCCAATATCGACCCCAAGCACCCGCTGAAAAGATTGTTGCATCGTAAAGCCCCTGCTTATTTGCGGGAACCCGCAAGGTGGCAAGCTCCAAGGCAGCCCCGCTTTAGCAACCAGTCCGGCACCGGTATCGCCCAAAGTCGGAGTGATAGAAAGGCCCGACTTCCTGGCGACCGGCCCAAAAAAGCGATGCGGCGCGAGTTCAGACTTGCCCAAGCAATTCCCGGTCGGAAAACTCAAAGTTCATCCGTTTCGAGTCACCGGCAGGCTGACTTCGAGCGGCAAGACTACGGATGGGTGGCAGAGTGGTCTATTGCGGCGGTCTTGAAAACCGTTGAAGAGCAATCTTCCGGGGGTTCGAATCCCTCCCCATCCGCCAAAGTCACCCGAGGTCACCGGGCGTTCACCCAAGGCCCCCGGGTTCCCGCTGACGTTCACCCGAGCCCCCGACGTTACGTCGCCGCTTACTGGGCAGGGCTCTGAACTTTCACCGTGGACAGTGTAGAACGCGGCTCGCATTCCGTCCATCGAGGTTGAGCGAGTGTCGCACGAGGACGCCCCGTTCCCGCCCCGTCCGAGTCGTGCCACTGGCCGCTCTGGCGCGAGACACGCGAGTCTCAACTCCTTGAAAGCGCACGGAACGGGCCGGCCCGCTGCCTGCCGACCAGGCTGAGCCTGCTGGCGGTGCTAATCCAGCCCATCCTCCGGAAGGGCCGCTGGCCGCTCCGCCCGACTGACGATCTCGATCGCCCTCCCAGTTTCCGAGGACCGGTCGAAAGCGTGCATCACTTCGAGGACGTGACCCGCGAGGGCGCCGCTGGCCCGGTGTGGTCTTTGGCTGAGGATTGCTCGGGCCATGTCCGCCGCGCCAACACCGCGGGTATTTTCGACGTAGGGGCGCGTCAGCGGGTGCTCCGTCCAATTTGGATCACTGCGGCAGAAGCTGAGCACCGGCCCCCCGAAGGTGTTGGGGTCGGGAACTTGCAGAGAACCCTCCGTGCCGTAAAGTTCGATCGGGCGATGCCCGGCGGCGACGACATCGAAGGAGAATACCGCCGTGATGATGGCACCACTGTGAAAAAGCAGGGAGCCGGAGGCATGGGTGTTGACTTCGACGGGCAACACCTCGCCCGCCCGTTCCCGGCAGGTGGCCACCCGCTCCGTGCGGGCCTTGGACGTGATCGCGCTGACGCTCTTGATCGGGCCGAGGAAGTTGACCAGTGCCGTCAGGTAGTAAGGTGCCATATCGAGCACCGGGCCACCCCCTTTAAGGTAGTAAAAACCGGGGTTCGGATGCCAGGATTCAACGCCCGAGCTGAGCATGAAGGCCGTGCCGCTGGTGATGCGCCCAAGCTGGCCAGAGTCGATGATCGCCCGGCAAGTCTGGATTCCAGCCCCAAAGAACGTGTCGGGCGCACAACCGACCAGCAGCCCCTTAGATTCGGCCAAGGCCAGCACTTCGCGGGCATCCTCCAGCTCAACGGTCAGCGGCTTTTCGCAGTAAACGTGCTTACCGGCGTTGAGGATGCTCAAGCTGACGGCCGCGTGGGCTGCGGGGATGGTCAGGTTGATCACTAGCTCAATCTCGGGATGGGCCAGCAGTGCGTTGATGCTCAGGGCCTCGCAGTGGTTCTCGGTCGCCTTGGCCACTGCCGCCGCCGGGTGGAGGTCGGCGCAGGCGATGACCTTCAGCACCGGGAAGGTTTTGGCTCCGTCAAAGTAAGCCTGGGAAATTTTTCCGCATCCAATGATGCCAATGCCAATCTGCGCTTCGGTGAAAGTCTTCATTTCGATAGAATACGATTAGGTAGCAAAGAAATGGAGTGGGTAAAGAGCCAGCGATCTTCTTAGTTCGATCAGTTGGGTGAAGGGTGCGGTGATTGCGAGTTGTCCGCGTGCCACTTTAGCG
>DAIQNO010000096.1:0-8219 GCA_036788355.1 Opitutales bacterium
GGATGACTACTGGCTGGCCCGCTGCCGCTCCGAGCTGCTCCTCGATCTCCGACAGGTGGCGGTGGCGCGGCATCCCGTAGGCCTTCAGAGACTCTGCCCGCTGGCAAAAGAGGTAATCTTCGGCCAGTTTCTTGCCGGCCCCGCTGACGCCGCTCATCGAGGCCACCACGATGCCCGCTGATTCGATGACCCCAGCCCGCAACAGCGGCACCAGCGGCACCAGGATGCTGGTCGGGTAGCACCCTGGGGCCGCGATGAGGGGTGCCGACCGCCAGGCGTTGTCCGTGGCCAATTCTGGGATGACGTAGGCGGCCTGTGTCAGCAGCTCCGGCGCCGGGTGGGTCTGGCCGTAGTAGCTGGCGTAGAGATCCGGGCATCCCAGGCGAAAATCCGCGCTGAGGTCGATCACCCGACGGCCTGCCGCGACCAGCGGCACCGCGTATTCCGCCGCGACCCCGTGCGGCAAGGCCAGGAAGAAGACGTCGATGCCCGCAGTTGCGGCGAGTTCCGCTGCGTCAGAGGCCGTAAAACGCAGCGTGGGGGCCAGCTTTTCCGCCAGGGCGGGCAAGACCGTCCGGACGGGCTGCCCCGCCAAGCTCCGGGAGGTCACCGCGACCAATTCGACCTGCGAATGGCCCGCCAGCAGGCGCACCAGCTCTTCCCCGGAGTAACCCGCCGCCCCAACCACCGCTGCCTTGATCATTGCCAGCAAGGTTGCCAGAGCTTCCCTGCCGGAAGCAAGCCGAAGCGCGGTGGCCCAATTGTCGCGCTCCAGTGGAGCTTGCCAGCGGGGACAGCAGCCCGCGACAATCACGAAATGTCCTTTCTCGCGATCGGCGACGACCGTTACCACCGGTATTTCTCATTGTTCAACGCCCAAGCCTACTACGAGGCCCACGAAGTTCTCGAGGACCTCTGGCATGAGCATCGCCCGTCAGCTCCCGACGCTTCCTTCTTCCAGGGATTGATTCAGCTTGCTGGAGGGTTCTGCCACCTCAAGTGGCACTATGGGGCCCCCCTGCACCGCACGCACTCCCGGCGACTGGCACCCGGATTCCGGTTGTTCGGCCTGGCGGCAGCCCGCCTGAGTGCCTACCCCAGCCCCTACCAGCACCTGGAAACGGTGGAGGCCATCGCACTCTGCTACGCGATGCGGGCGGCCCTGCATACCGACGCCTTCCGCGTCAACCCGTGGAGCCCCAGCAGCGCCCCCACTCTGGGAGCACCGGCTTCCCCGCCGGTCTCTAACCTAGAAGTTCCCCACGAGGAGGTCGGTGCTCCCAAAGATGCTGCACCAAGAGGCGTTGCTTCCAAGGGCGTGCCCGCCGGTCTCTAAATGCCAAGGCCCCCATAACCCGTCGGAAAACCCTTGCCTCCAGAGACGACTCCGGCCATGTCTTCAGATTCCTTTCCGCCTGGGTGGTGAAATGGTAGACACTGGGGACTTAAAATCCCTTGGGCGCAAGCCCGTGCGGGTTCGAGTCCCGCCCTAGGCACCCGTTTTTTCCGGTTTGGTTGGCCTGTGGTAGAGCAGGGAGGGTGGGTGCAACGGTAGGGGCTTAAAGGTCGTCGAAGGGCGGGGAGAAGGTAAGGTCGGCGGGGTCGAAGGAGAAGAAGTTGTCGATGCTGATGAGAGTGTTGGTGCTGGTGAGGCCGTTTTGGGTGGATCCGGGGCTGATGATGCCAAGGTCGCCGAGGTAGTAGAGGACGAGGGTGCCGCCGGCGGTGGTAAGGTGGCCGCTGTGGAGGGCGGCCAGGCCGATGGAGCGGGTGAAAAATGAAGCCGGGCTTTACATTTCAACGAACTCGACTCAACGAGAAAAAACCTTAATGGAGAATGGCCAGGCATAATTACGTGTTTCAAACGGCGTTCCGTCGGAGGCATTAAAGACTGTGGCCTCCACGTTTGAATCGCAGAGAATACCGCGGATTTCGTTGTTTGCCGAGGCCATCGTGCTCGCATATTCGATCGTTGCAGAGGAAGGCGATGTCGAGCAGGTAATCTTTACCATGTTGGATGCGACGATCTCAACGTTGGTTGCGATATTAACGCCGTCTTGCATTACCCGAAAGCCGTTGATCGGTGCCACGGTCCGGGCAGCTTGGCTAACTGAGTTTGCCTTCGGTATGCTGAATTGAAGTGGAGGAACTGGAACAATGAAATTAACGTAAATAGTTGAACCAGTGACCGAGTGAGACTGGTAGCGAAGAATGTCCCATTCCTCTCCGTCGAACACTTGTGTCTTAATTGCATTAGCAAATACTGACGCTTTGCTCGCAAGGCTCTGTGATGAGTAATGAGTTGGGGTAAGGTATTGATAGCGGGGCCCACTCAAGACAATGTTTTCTAACTCAAGGTGCATCTTTAACTTTTGGTGGTCAACGGGAAGGATTCCCCCCGGGAATGCCGTGTGGCGCCCGTAAGTGATTCCGTCAAGGATAACCGCTACATTCTCCGACTGACCGGTAATCAACTTTATGCATGTGTTCATGAGGTCATACCAAACTAAAAATTGTGCGGCGTAGTTAGAGTTGCCGTTGTCGCTTTCTCCTTGAATCCAGCAGATGGCGGCGACTTTATAGGTTTTCCCTTCAAGCTGACTGATGCGTCTGGCGTTGGTGACCTGCGTCAGGATGTTGGCTGCCTGTGCGCTACCCCAGTATCCGGCTAGGGCGCTGTCGATGGTGCTTAGGTCAACAGTGCTAAACCAAGCATAGTTTGATTCCTTCGCGGTCCCTGTGCGTGAGAGTAATAAAGAAATGCCCCCGATCCCAGTGGTGGAACCGATGAAGCGATGTCCCGTGCGTAGGGTCAGTTCGTTGCACACGGCAGCCACGATGGTGCCTGCGTGGTGTGGAGCTACGATGGTATCAATTAGCGGCTGAAATAAAGTTTGCTGTTCCAGGGCTGCCTTGTAAAACTCGTGCTCGTAGTGCATTGGGCGCTGGCCCCCGGGTGCCCAAATACCTCTTACATCATTA
Organism: Opitutales bacterium; assembly: GCA_036788355.1. GTDB lineage: Bacteria > Verrucomicrobiota > Verrucomicrobiia > Opitutales > Cerasicoccaceae > DAIQNO01. Next base: position 2,983 of record DAIQNO010000096.1, read on the forward strand.
GTAAAAAGAGCCGTGTTAATCAAAAAATAGGGTGCACACCATCCGGGTAATTCGACATCTTCAAAACCGAGCACGTTGGAATCGGTGCTGTGGGGTGCGGGTGACGCCGACGTCTGAACTGGACGTGATGTTGCTACGGCCATCTTAACTGACACGTTTTGGAAGGTAAGGTTGTTGAATGGCTGTTTGTTGTGGATGATCCCTGCGTTACCGATATTATTGAAATTGTAACCAACGGCGTTACTCTGACCAGCGAAGACGATGTGGTTGAGATCTGCTGGCTGAAACTTTTTGGGGTTCGTCGGTGCGTCGGCGGGGTCGAAGGAGAAGAAGTTGTCGATGCTGATGAGGGTGTTGGTGCTGGTGAGGCCGTTTTGGGTGGAGCCGGGGCTGATGATGCCAAGGTCGCCGAGGTAGTAGAGGACGAGGGTGCCGCCAGCGGTGGTGAGGTGGCCGCTGTGGAGGGCGGCCAGGCCGATGGAGCTGGTGATTTCGTAGCGGTCGGTTCCGCGCAGGCCGGCGATGGGCAGGGTGTCGATTGGGGGGAGGGTGACGACGAAGCGTTGGCCGATGGTGGCGCGGTGGAAGGGTTGGTTGAGGGCGAGGTTGAAGAAGGTCGTCCACTGGATGGGGATGGCGGCGGGGCTGCCGGCGAGGTCATCGAGGTCGAAGTCGCTCCGCAGGCCGTCACCGTCGGCATCAAAGGAGCCGGGTGAGACTTCCAGCCGGAGGAGATTGGGGAGGGTAAGGGGAGTCAGTCTGGGATCGGCAGGGAATCGCAGGGTGATGACTTCGCGGTCTGGAGCGAGCGGGGCGTAGCCAATGACGGTGAAGTCGGTGCCGGGGCGGAGGTTTTGCCAGGTGGCGGTGGTGGGGAGGTAGCGTTGCAGGCGGTAGTGAACGGCCACGTTGGCGCGGCGGGTCAGGGTAAGGTCGATGGCGGCAGGGTCGCTGGTCGGGATGACCTGCAGGCCGGTGGCGGACGGGGATGGGTTGCCGGCGGTTAGCGGTGAATTGATGGCGGTTCCTTGGCCGAATTCGAGGAGGTTGGAGGCCCCATCGCCATCGAAGTCTTGCCACCAGTCAGAGGGGCCTTTCGGAAGGTTCTGCGAGGAAAGGAACTGCGGGTAGGTCTGGAGACTGGTGGCACCCTCGGCAGCGTGGACGGAAAGCGCGAGGAGCACTGCGATAAACGGGGGGAGGTTGAGCAGTGCGGTGAGGCCGGAGGTGGAGGCTCCGGCAGGGCTGATCGGTGGGCGAACGAGCGGTGGGGTTGTGGTGGCCATGAGCATGTTGCTGAGGGTGAGGGATTGCGGCCTGGGGCCAAGCCTAGGTTGGTGCGTGAACAGTAATGTCACCGGAATGTGACAGTGGGCGGGCGAGTATTGAAGTTTTCACTTGCTGATGAGGACTTTTTTTGGTTCAAAACAATCTGAAAAATCTAAACTCACGTCACCTTAATGAAAATCTGTTGCATAGGAGCTGGTTACGTTGGTGGACCAACGATGGCCAAAATCGCCCAGAAGTGCTCTGGCATCAAGGTGACGGTGGTGGACATCAATGCGGCTCGGATTGCGGCGTGGAACTCGGAAGAGTTACCGATCTTCGAGCCTGGGTTGGACGAGGTGGTGAGGGAGGCTCGGGGCCGGAACTTGTTTTTCTCGACGGAAGTTGACCAGGGAATCCGCGAGGCGGATATCATTTTCATTTCGGTCAACACGCCCACGAAGAGTTACGGGGTGGGGGCAGGCCGGGCGGCAGATTTGAAATACGTGGAGCTGGTGGCCCGGCGGGTGGCGGAGGTTGCCGAGGGAGACAAGATCGTGGTGGAGAAGAGCACCTTGCCGGTGCGGACGGCCCACAGTATCCGGCGGATTTTGGAGGGGGCGCAGCGGCCTTTTAAGTTTCAAGTGCTGTCGAACCCAGAGTTTTTGGCGGAGGGGACGGCAATGGCCGACCTCGATAACCCGGATCGGGTGCTGATCGGGGGGGAAGAGACACCGGAAGGGGCAGCGGCGGTGCAGAAGCTGGTCAGTGTTTACGCGCATTGGGTGCCGCGCGAAAAGATTTTGACGACCAACGTGTGGTCGTCGGAGCTGTCGAAGCTGGTCGCCAACGCCTTCTTGGCGCAGCGGATTTCGTCGATCAATTCGATCAGTGCGTTGTGTGAGGCCACGGAGGCCAACGTGGACGAGGTGGCTCGGGCGATCGGCACGGATAGCCGGATTGGGCCGAAGTTTCTGCGTTGCAGCGTGGGCTTTGGGGGTTCCTGCTTCCAGAAGGACATCTTGAACCTGGTTTACCTTTGCGAGTTCTTTAACCTCCCGGAGGTGGCGGAGTATTGGGAGCAGGTGGTGCGGATCAATGACTACCAGAAGCGCCGCTTCGTGACGCAGATGGTGCGGACGATGTTCAATACCGTCTCCGGTAAGAAAATCACGTTGCTCGGTTTCGCGTTCAAGAAGGATACCAACGACACGCGGGAGTCAGCGGCGATCGATGTGACGCGGCGTTTATTGGCGGAGCAGGCGCAGGTGCATATTTTCGATCCCAAGGTTGGTCGGGAGCAGGTGATGGAGGATCTGACGGCGGCGCGGGTGCCAGAGGGCGATCTGGCGCGGGTAGTCGTCCACGAGGACGCCTATGAGGCCCTCAGCGGAGCCCACGCGGTAGCCGTTTTGACGGAGTGGGATGTCTTTAAGAGCTATGATTATCGGAAGATTTACGCTGCGATGCTAAAACCGGCGTTTCTTTTCGATGGGCGCAATCTGCTGCCGCTGGCGGAACTCCGGGCGATCGGTTTTGAGGCTTACGGGATCGGCAGTCGTTGATTTTTTGCGTAACGGAGGGTTTTCGGTCAATCAAGGAGACGCCGCGATGAATTTAAGTGAGGGTTTCGCTAACAAAGGTGTAAAGTTTGTCTGAAGTGGTTCCAGAGGCGGCAGTAGTGTCGTCGGGCGAAGTGGTTCACCCCGTCACGGAGTGGCAGGTGGCGGTGATTGATCTTTTCGTTCACGCGGTGCAAGTCTTAGGGCTGCCGAAGTCGCTCGGTCAGATCTACGGACTGTTGTTTTCGGTGCAGGAGCCGATGACGATGGACGTTCTGGCGGGCAGACTGAGTATCAGCCTGGGTTCGGCAAGCCAAGGTCTGCGGATGTTGCGGCAGTTTGGGGCGGTGCGGACGGTTTTCGTGCTGGGCACGCGGCGGGAGCATTACGTTGCGGAAAAGAGTCTCCGGCGCTTCGGAAATGGCTTCGTGAGCGAGGTGCTGGAGCCTCATATTTCCTCTGGAGAGGCGCGGTTGGAGAACTTGCAGCGGCTGGTCGATGAATCGGAGGGTGAGGAGCGGGCGTTGGCCCAGGAGTGCCATCAGATGCTGAGTAGCTGGGTGCAACAGGCGAAGATGATCCTTCCCTTACTCCGGAACTTTCTTTGACTTGGGCCTTCTACCTAGCATGCGGTGTGGTCTTGAGCGTGACGCAGGCGATGGTGGTAGGTTCTGAGCATTTTCTGGTGATGATGGGGCTTCGCCTGCTGGAGGGCGAGGCTACTTTTCGGGCGGTGGCCGGGGAGGTGGCGTCCACGGGTTTTCATCCGGGGCTGCTTTAAGATGGATCGGGACCCACGGCGGAGCACCTCGGGGGTGCGAGAATGGGCGTTGGCGGGGCTGGTGGGGGCGTCTTTGGTGGTGCCACCCTGGTGCCTGGGCGGGATGAACTGGTGGCCGGGCCAGTGGTTGCTGGTGGCAGGGTGCTTTGTCACGCTGGGCTGGGCGTTGGTGCCGTTGCCGAGGCCGTGGCAGGCCACTCCGGAGCGCTGGGCGGCATTGCTGCGGTTTCCGCCGTTGGTGCCAGGGTTGTTGTTGCTGGCCTTGATGGCGGTGCAGACGGGGAATCCGTCGATGGCCTACGTGGAGACGCCGCGTGGGTTGTGGCCCTACCGGATGGATCCGCTGCCCGCCGAGTCCTGGATAGGCTGGTTGCCCTCGGGGGTGCGGACGCCGTTTCGCTGGATGGATGGCTGGCGGCAACTGCTCTTGGTGGGGGCGGCGCTCGCGCTTTCGGCAGCGGTCTGGATGGGGCTGACCCGGCGGGCGGCAGCCCTCACCCTACTGGGTTTGGCGGGTGTCAATGGGGCGGCGTTGGCCTTATTGGATATTTTCCAGCGGCTGACGGGGGCGAAGCAGATTTTGTGGCAGTTTGAGCCGCTGCATCCGTTTTTTGCGGCGACCTTTTTTTACCGCAACCACGCTTCGGCCTTCCTGAATCTGTCGGCCTGTGCGGCCTTCGCGGTGGGCTTCGTGCTGAGCCGCCAGGCTCGGCGTCGGGGGGCCAAGTCTCACCCTGGGGTGCTTTTCTGGCTGCTTGGCGGACTGACTTTGGTCACCTCGATGACGACGGGATCCCGGGGCGGGGCGGCGATCGCGGCAGTGCTGCTACTGCTGGCGGGCATACTGATCTTGCGGGAGATCTGGATTGAAGGGCCAGCGGCTTGGATCCTAGCAGGGCTGTTGCTGCTGGCGGGCGGCGGTGTGGGCTGGGCGTATCGACAACAGGTCGCGGACTTTTTCGCCCCGACCTGGGAGCGGCTGCAGCCGGGTAAGCGCGATGCCTCGGCAGTCGATCGCGCCTTGCGGGATTTTTCGGGGAGCCGAGCGCGTTTGGTGGCCGCGACTTTAGAGATGGCGGAAGATCGGCCTTGGTTTGGTTGGGGGGCGGGTAGTTTCCGCTATATTTTTCCGCGATACCAGATGCGCGATCCGCAATTGCGTGGGATCACGGCGCCCGATCTGCGGCGGGCTGAGGACCGGCGGATGCCTTGGCAACGTCGGGGGCAGTCCAATCTTTACGACCATGCCCATTGTGACTGGGTGCAATATCTGGCCGAGTGGGGTCGGGTGGGTATGGGGCTGGTAGTGATCGGCTTGGGGGCGATGGCGTGGGCAGGGTTGTCGCGTTGGGCGTTCTGGCGACCGGAACAGTGGATGTTGTTGGCGGGGCTGGTTGGGACGATGGCCCACGCGGCGGGAGACTTTATCCTCAGTAACCCGGCGATTTTGGCCTTGTTTGGGGTGCTGGCCACGATTTCCGTCTGGCTCCTGCGGCACCGTGCCCGACTTTCCGAGGAAAGTGGCCCGTGACGGCGCGCTGTCTCTTGACGGCGCGCTGTCCAGGGGGCTCTTGGGATGTCGCGAGGGATGGCGGCTGGTTCTCAGGATTCACGTGATCGGGTGGTTG
>DAIQNO010000097.1:0-8210 GCA_036788355.1 Opitutales bacterium
GCCTCCGACGAAGACATCGCCCGAAACTGAGCCAGCTCGAACTTCCCAGGTCGGCGGGTCGAGGCCAGGGCCGTTCCGATGCTAAACAAGATCGGCCTGGTCTCCGGTTGTCGCCGCGTCACGGGCCCGTCGATCGACGCAAATTGGCCGCACCAAAGCCGAAAGCCATCGTCGGCGTCAGGTTTTGGGAGATCCGATTGGCCCGAAGGCTAATAATCTGCGACCACCGAATGGCGGTGAAAAATGTCACCCACACGCCAAACGACACCCCCGCGTGCCTCCCCGCAGCGGTGAGCAACATCAGGCACAGCCCACTCGCCGCCACCACCAGCAAGCCGATGCTGTAACTACTCAACCGGCTCAGCGTCAGCAGGTTCACCAGCCCCAGCACCACCACCAGACCCCACAGCGCCACCCCAGGGTAGCCATGCTCCAGCAGCAGGCGCTCGATGCTATTCATCGGCACGACCACCGGCCCCTCCGCCAAATCCAGGTGCAGGTGCAGGGCTGCCAGGTGCTCGAGCGACCCTCCACCCCAGCCTGACCACGGACGCTGCTGCCGCAACCGCGCCCATTCCTCACCCAGGTGAGCCGCTGTCACTGCGGACACTGCTGCCGCCTCGCGGCTGGCCACCGCCCTCCCCGGCTCCGCAAAATCCCCCACCCTCGGGCACAAGGGACTGAGCACCGCCACCAATGCCGCAAAAACCCCAAAAGTAACCGCAGACTTCCAGGAGCGAGATCGATGGATCAGCCGCGCCAGCAGCACGCTGACCGGCAGGCCCAGAGCAAAGAACATCACCACGCCCCGCTGAACTTCACCCCCGTTGTAGAGCCCAGAAGACCCCAACAGAAACCAGCCCGTCAGCTTCCAGATCCCCTGATCCCGCAAAAAAGCCCACCAACCCAAACGCTCCAGCGAGATTGCCACCAACACCGACGACAACCCAAACCAGAAGGCCGCCAGATTGGCAAAACCGTCACCACTGAAAAATTGACCCCGCAAACTAATCCCCAGTGGATCATCCGCAATCCGCAAAATCTCCTGCACCCACCCCCCCGCCGCCGTTAACGTCACCAGAACACAGAGCCAGCGCAACAGTTGCCCCAGCGACCACTCATTATCCACCACCAGAATCACCGTCGCCGCCACCAGATAAATCCCGAGACCCCGAGAAAACAGGAGCCAACCCGTCGCCGCCATCGTCGTCGTCGGCCCCGGTGCCAGGTCTTCCCGCAAGCCGACAAAAAGCAAGCCTCCCAGCGAAAACGTCTCCGTCGCCGGATTCAGCAAACCCAAGAGAAAAACACTGCCAGATAAGATCACCGGCAAGGCCAGCAGCGAAAAAAACCACAGAGGATGCCCCCGCTCACCCAGCTCCTCCCGACGATGGAACAAAACCAAGGCCGGAGCCACCACGAGCGCGCTCGTCAGCATTGCATTGGCGACCGGGCCTTGGCTCGGCAAAAGCCAAAACACCATCACCCCCAGAAAAAGCGCAAAAACAAAGTAACAAAACTCCGGGGGATGTTGAAACCCCTGCTCAGGATAATCCTCGGCCCACATAGGGAGTCAAAAAAGCGTCAAAAAATCCGCCAACGCGAGACTCAAAACAACCCGCGTGATCCAGCCTCTAAACCAGCGGGCTGGCGATGCTCTCCGCAACCGCAAGGGCCGCGCTGCGGCCCACCAGCGCCTCCACCAAAGCCAAGGAAAACGCCAGTGCCGTCCCCGCCCCCGGTGACGTGACCAGCCACCCGTCCTGCACCACTGCCCCCGCCGTCGGCCCGCCGACGACTGCCAACTCTCCAAGGGCCGTGGGATGGGCGGTATAATGGCAACCGGCCCCCAACAACCCCGCGTCCAGCAGCACCAGCGGAGCCGCACAAATCGCCCCCACCAGCCGCCCCGCCGCCACCTGCGCCCGCAACAACCGCCGCACCTCCAGATGCTGGCGCAACCCCTGCGACACCGCTGGCCCACCCGGAACCACCAACAACCCCGGAAGCTCCTCACGACGCTCCTCCAACCAGTCCGCCAGCCGCGCATCCGCCTTCAACACGATCCCACTGCGCCCCCGCACCCATCGCGTCGGCCCCTCACCGCAAGCCAGCGTCGTCACCGCCACCCCTGCCCGACGCAACAAGTCAATCGGCGTAACCGCCTCGATCTCCTCAAAACCATCCAACAAAAACACCCAGGCGGTCGCACCCATCCCCTGAGAATTAGGCAACGGAAAATCTAACGCAAGGCTCCATCAATCCCGCTCTTGCCCAACCGACCGATGACTCGCTGGGATCTACCGACGGGCAGCCGCACCTCGCGGCGCGGCGTCCAACATCGGCAGCAACTCCGGCAGATCCCGCGCCGTTGCCGGAGCCAGCGTCAACGCACCCGCCCCGGACAGCGAAACCGCCCACATCCCCGGACTCAGGCGGCGATAAATCACCGTCCCAAAAGAAGCCACATCGAGAGTCTCCCAATCGACCCACACCAACAACGGATTCAGCACCACGCCCTCCCCCGGAGCCGTCCGATCATCGTAAACCCGCCGAATCAATACCCGGCCCTGATGCACCACGTAATCGACGAAAATCTCCCGATCCGGCGCAAAAGGCGTCGCCAGAGACTCCACCGTCCCATCCGCCCGCGCCAGAATCAACGAAACCCGATCCGGCGTCACCTCCAGGAGCGTCACCGCCGTCCGCGCCAACAGAAGCGCGTTCTCTGCCCGTGCCTCCCGAAGCTGAGACGTGACTCCCGCTGAACGTGACTTCCAGTAGTCCCTCTGCCACCCTTCAAAACGCCACAGACCAACCACCGCGAAAAAACCACCAACCACCAACACCCAAGGCCCCGCATTGACCGCCAGAGACGCCCAGGCAAAGAGCCCCGGCCTCGGTCGCTGGACCGCCACACGCGGGGAAGGTTGCCTCGGCGCCGTAAGCTCAAGGTCGCCCTCTGGAGCGTCCGAAGACGCGGCCGCGGGCTCAAGTCTGGGTGCCGCTTTCATCAGTCAACGACCACCACAGACTCCCCTTCCCAACCAGACCGCCCATGGGTTCAACTGACCGGTGCCTCCTGCTCGAAGGTCAGGGCCAGCCCGCCCTCGCCAAGATCCGCACTGATCGGCTCTCCACGCCGCAGATCCCCCCGCAAGATGCCCTCGGCCAGCGGATCCTCGACGTAGCGCTCCACCGCCCGACGCAACGGACGAGCCCCAAACTTCTCATCGTAGCCCTTATCCACCAAGAACTGTTGCGCCTTGATCGACACCGTCAACTCGATGTTCTGCCCTGCCAGACGCTTAATCACCTCGGCCAACTCCAGGTTGATGATCTTCACCAGATGCTCACGCTCCAGACGCTGGAAGATCACCAGCTCCGTCAACCGATTCAGAAACTCCGGCTTAAAGACCTTCTTCGTCTCATCCAGAATCCGCTCCTTGATCCGCTCAAAGTCGCGGCCCCCATCCAGGCCGACATCAAAGCCCATCGACGTCGTCCGCTGGAGAAACTCCGCGCCCACGTTGGAAGTCAAGATCAAGATCGTATTCCGGAAATCGACCGTCCGCCCCAAAGAATCCGTCAGACGACCCTCCTCCAGCACCTGCAACAAAATCTGCGCGACGTCCGGGTGAGCCTTCTCGATCTCATCGAAAAGAATCACGCAATACGGCTTCCGCCGCACCTGCTCCGTCAACTGGCCACCTTCCTCGTAACCAACATAGCCCGGAGGCGACCCGATCAGGCGACTGACCGCGAACTTCTCCATGTATTCCGACATGTCGATCTGAATCAACGCTTCGCGGTCGCCGAACATCTTCTCCGCCAGCAACTTCGCCAGATAGGTCTTCCCCACGCCTGTCGGCCCGAGGAACATGAACGACCCGATGGGACGCTTCGGATCCTTCAAGTCGGCCCGAGAACGCCGCAGCGCCCGCGCCACCACGGAAGTGGCCTGATCCTGGCCAATCAAGTCCTGCTGCAATTCCTCCTCTAGCTTCAGCAGCTTCTGCGACTCCGTCTCGGCCATCCGCGACAACGGAATACCCGTCCACGCGGCCACCACCTGCGTCACTTCCTCCACGTCCACCACAATCCGAGACTCCTCCCGGTTCTTCTTCCAGGTCTCGATCATCTGCTCACGATCGCCGCGCATCTGCTTTTCCTGGTCGCGGAACTTCGCCGCCTCCTCAAAATGCTGGTGGGCGATCGCCTCCTCCTTCTTTGCGCAAACCGCGTCGATCTTCCCCGCCAACGCCTCGATCTCTGGGGGGCGGTTCAACGACTCAATCCGCGCCCGAGAGCCAGCCTCATCCAAAACGTCGATGGCCTTGTCCGGCAGAAAACGCGCCGTGATGTAGCGATCCGAGAGCCGCGCCGCCTTATCCAGTGCCGCCTCCGTAAAAACGCACTTGTGGTGCTCCTCATACTTCGACCGGATTCCGCGCAAGATTTTGATCGTGTCCTCCACATTCGGGGCCTCGACCTTCACCGACTGAAAGCGACGATCCAGCGCACTATCCTTCTCAATATACTTCCGATACTCCGTCAGCGTCGTCGCGCCAATGCACTGCATTTCTCCGCGAGAAAGCGCCGGCTTGAAAATGTTGGAGGCATCCATCGCCCCCTCGGCCGCTCCCGCCCCCACAATGGTGTGCAACTCATCGATAAACAGGATGATGTTCTTGGCGCGACGGATTTCGTCCATCACGGCCTTGATCCGCTCTTCAAACTGGCCGCGATACTTCGTGCCAGCCACCATCAAGGCCAGATCGAGCGTAATCACCTTTTTATCCGAGAGAATCTCCGGCACCCGATCGTCCGCAATCTCCTGCGCCAGACCCTCCACGATCGCCGTCTTGCCCACGCCCGCTTCCCCGATCAACACCGGGTTGTTCTTCGAGCGACGGCACAGAATCTGCACCACGCGGCGGATCTCCTTCTGGCGGCCAATCACCGGGTCCAGCTCACCCGCCCGCGCCAGCTCCGTCAGGTCGCGCCCATACTGCTTCAACGCAGGCGTCTTCACGTCGCGGCGAGGCTCCTCACCACCGCCGCCGACCGAAGAATGCTGGGCGCCCGGCTCATCCCCATCGCTCGAGAAATTGGGGTCCAGCTCCGCCAAAACCTGGTTCCGGCAGTTATCGATATCGACATCCAAGCTCTTCAGCACCCGAGCGGCGACCCCCTCACCTTCGCGCAAAAGACCCAGTAAAATGTGCTCCGTGCCGATATAAGAGTGGTTCAGCGTCTTGGCCTCCTTACCCGCCAACGCCAGCACCTTCTTCACCCGCGGGGTGTAGGGGATGTTTCCCGTCGGCTTGGTGTCCGGGCCGGTGCCCACCTGCTTTTCTACAGCACTACGCACTGTATCCAGGTCGAGCCCCATTTTTTGCAGCACGTTCACGGCCACACCCTGCCCCAGGTTAATCAAACCCAGCAACAGGTGCTCCGTCCCCACGTAATTGTGATGGAAACGGTCGGCCTCCTTGCGCGCCAACGCTAAAACTTGTTGCGCTCGCGGGGTAAAATTATTCATCGGTTCTGCCATAATTGGGTAATAGTTAAGTTATTAATTTTCAAGAGGCTATTCCCGATGTTCCGGGTTGTCAAAATGAGGCTCCGATAATCGCGCAATTTGTTCCCGGATCAACGTCGCCCGCTGCAAGTCCCGCCGCCGACTGGTTAGCGTTTCGTGGGCCAAAACCTGCACGTGGGCCGGCTGGGACTCGATAAACAACCGATCCAGGCTGCCCCGCTCCGACGCCGGAAGGAAACCCATGTCGCACGCCAGCCGCAATAAGGACAGGTGGTTCATCGCTTCCGACGACGTCAACAGCCGCGCCTGACGCAAAATCCCGAAAGCCCGCCCGATCCGATCAAAAAGCGCGGCCCCATCCTTCTCCAACAGGCGCAAGCGGGCATTTTCTTCATGCTCCACGATGGTTTTGAGCACCGCCGACAGCTTCTGCATGATCGTCGCCTCACTCTCCCCCAGCGTCTGCTGGTTGGAAATCTGAAAGACGCTGCCAGAAGCGTCCGAGCCCTCCCCGAGCCAACCCCGCACCGCCAACCCGAGCTGCCCCACCGCCCGGATAACCTTCTCCATCTCCGAGGCAATGACCAGCCCCGGCAGGTGCAGCATCACCGAAGCCCGCAGCCCCGTGCCCGTGTTCGACGGACACGACGTCAGATAACCCAGCTCCGGATGGTAGGCAAAGTCCAGGCGATCCTCCAGTGCCGAGTCGAGGGCATCAATCTGCGACCACAGCAGCTCGAAGTTAAAGCCCCGGTGCAGCATCTGCAACCGCAGGTGGTCCTCCTCATTAATCATGATCGAGGTAGACTGATCCAGCGTCACCGCCACTGCCGCCCCGCTGCCCGCCTCCGAAAGCTCCTTGCTGATCAGGTGCCGTTCCACCAACACCTGGCGCTCAATCTCCTCCAACTGCTCAATCGGCAAAAAAAGACCCGCCGCCAACTTGGGCAGGTGTGACACCGCTGACTCGACCCGCGCCAAAATCTCCAACCGGTGCGACTTACTGGCCCACTGGGGAAAACGAAATCCCGCCAGATTCCGGGCCAGCCGAATCCGCGAACTCAGCACAATCGCCTCAGTCCCCTCCGGCAGACCAGCCGGGTGCGGGCGAGCCTCGAAGATCGGTTGTATTTTCAACATCATAGTCGTTTGGCCAAAAAGAGCTTCGGAAAAGGGCAGATTATCGGGCAGCGCGTGGCTAAAAAAAACGAAGCCCCACCCATTATAACTTAGCACATCCTAGCGGGAATTGGGCCGCTTCGCCGCAAAATCTATCGTCACGCCAGATAATGGCTGTTTTCTCAGGCCAGATGGTGGCCATCCGGAGCCGCAAAAGGGTCGCTCTCCGCCGCCTTGTTCCCGGCCTCACGGATCGACCTTAACTCATCGCGCAGGCGGGCCGCATCCTCGTAACGCTCCCCCTGGATGGAACTCGTCAGTTGCTCCTCCAAGGCCGCCAGGCGACGTTCCCGCTCCAGCCGAGCCTGCATCCGTCGCGGGGCCTTACCCTGGTGAAGTTGATCCTTCTGCAGGTTGTTGAGGATCGGCATCACAAAAGCCGACAGTTCCTCATAACAATCCGGACAGCCCAACCGGTGGTGCTTCTTAAAGTCCGGCGGCGTGAACCCGCAACTCCCGCACTTCGGCATCTTTGCCCCCGCCGCCATCGCCAGGCCATCGGCAAAAGGCGCCGGGCCGTGCGCCAACAATTCCGCCAACGAGATCCCCTGCGGATCAGTAATTCCCTTCTGATACGGGCACGACTCGCAGAAATCCAGCTTTTTGATCTGGCTGTTGACGATCTGCGTCAGGTGGATCGTCGCGGGCTTCTGGCAATTTCCGCACTCCGGTGGCTTTCCCATCTCAAGACCCTACCGCAAGAATCATGCCCATGCAACGGACAAGTGACAACAATCGCCAGCCGGATGCGAGCTAAGTCCACCGCTGAATCCCATCCCCAAAGGGGGCGAAACGTTAAAGCAACCGTGTTAGGCAAGAGATTCTTGGTGTCCGATAAGGAGTGATCGGATGTAGATTGAAAGTTAGGCATGGTGGCGACGACGGCGCTCATTTTGCAAAGACCTTCTTTGACGCGGCGATGGAAGTAGCTGCGTAGCTGGTCGTTGAAACGGATACTGGCGAGGGCAGGCATGTAGGAGGCTTTGGGCTCCTGCGTCGCTCCAGCCTTGGCATTCCCCCCCGCCTGTCTGGGTGTGTTGGCCTGGAAAATTGGGTTACAAACTAAACTCGCTGGACAGTAGCGTTTCCCAACTTAGGCCGTCGGCGATGGGCCGAGACATCAACCCGCCCGCCCCTACGGCAACCACGGGTATTGACTGAAATCCGGGGGCCGCTTCTCGACGTAAGCCCGGTGGCCTTCTTCGCCCTGCTCCGTCAGGTAATAGAGCAACGTGGCATTACCCGCCAGCTCCTGCAGTCCCTGCTGGCCATCGACGTCGGCGTTAAAAGCCGACTTTAGGCAGCGGATCGCCAGCGGGCTCTTCGACATCACCTCGCGGCCCCAGGCCACCCCCTCGGCCTCCAGTTGCTCCAGCGGCACCACCGCGTTCACCAGGCCCATCTGAAGGGCTTCCTGGGCGTTATACTGGCGGCAGAGATACCAGATTTCCCGCGCCTTCTTTTGCCCGACCATTCGGGCCAGATG
>DAIQNO010000098.1:0-8135 GCA_036788355.1 Opitutales bacterium
TCCGCCATCCTCGAAACGGGCCGCAGGGACCTGAGCCTTGACCGCAAAATCCCCCGTGGCCGTCGCACGTCGTTAGGTGACGTCGCAAGTCGCTCCCTGCCAGAATCAGGGCCGTTCGAAGTCAGGCGGCTATAACTTAAGCCGGCTCGCTGGCAATCTCCCTAAACACGCCCGCCGACTGAACGGAGGGCCGTTTTCCACGATTTAGCAGTCTTATCCCAAGAAATCGCAGCATTAGACAGAATTGTTTTCTCTCTACGCTTGCCAAAGCTCAGGAAAGCCCTCACTACCGCTAACGTGTCGGCTGAAAGCCCGGCGCAGCGGCCCTCAGTGCCGATGCAACCGCGTTTTCTTGCCACGACCAACCACCCTTTCCCTTTTCTGACCAAAGCCGCCTGCCCTTTTCCGAAACTTCCCGCTATGAGCCAAGTCAAGACCATCCGCGATGTCTCCCTCCAAGGCCGTAAAGTCCTGGTGCGGTGCGATTTTAACGTGCCTTTCGACTCCGCCGGGGCGATTTCTGACGACACCCGCATCGTGGGTGCCCTCCCGACCATCCGGGCCTTGATCGACCAAGGTGCGCGGGTGATCCTCTGCAGCCACCTCGGGCGCCCGAAGGCCAAGAAAGATCTTAAATACACCCTCAAGCCGATCGCCGCCGCCCTTGCCGCGCACCTCGGCCAGCCGGTGATCTTCGCTGAAGACTGCGTCGGCGAGGCCGTCCGCGCCCAAGCCGACCTCCTAGCCGATGGCCAGGTGATGCTGCTGGAAAATGTCCGCTTTTACCCCGGTGAAGAAGCCAACGACCCCGCCTTCGCCCGCGAACTGGCCAGCGTGGCCGATGCCTACGTCAACGACGCCTTCGGCACCGCCCACCGCGCCCACGCCTCGACCGAAGGCGTCACCAAGTTCCTGTCGCCCTCCGTCGCCGGGCTACTGATCGAGAAGGAGCTGGAGTTTCTCGGCGATAAGACCGCCCACCCGGAACGCCCCTTCGCAGTGATTTTGGGCGGCGCCAAGGTCTCGGACAAGATCTCCGTCATCGACGCCCTCCTCGATAAGTGCGACACCATGATTATCGGCGGTGCCATGGCCTACACCTTCGCCCTGGCCCTCGGCAAGACCGTCGGGAAAAGCCTCTCCGAGCCCGACAAGGTCGAAACCGCGAAAGCCGCGCTCAACAAGGCCAAGGCCCGCGGCGTGCAACTGCTCTTACCCGTCGATAACCTCGTCACCGACCACCTCGACTTCGGTGCCGGCAAGCTCGGCAGCCTAAAGATCTCGGAGGGCAACATCGAAGACGGCTGGGAGGGCGTGGACATCGGCCCGAAGTCTATCGAACTCTTCAAGCAGGCCGTCGCCCCGGCCAAAACCGTCCTCTGGAACGGCCCGATGGGCATCTTTGAAATCGAAGCCAGCGCCAAGGGTACCTTCGCGGTGGCGGAAACGGTGGCCACCTGCGGTGCCATCTCCATCATCGGCGGAGGCGACTCCGTGAAGGCCATCCACAGCAGCGGCTACGGCGACCAGGTCAGCTTTATCAGCACCGGTGGCGGCGCCTCGCTGGAGTTCCTCGAAGGCAAAGTCCTCCCTGGCGTCGCGGCCCTGGAAACCAAGTAAGCCGCGCCCTCAGCCATCCTCGAACAACTCTCGACCGCTCACCGAAAAAACCGACCGACTACGCCCCCATTATGCAACGGAAATACCTGATCGCTGGCAACTGGAAGATGAACAAGACCCCGGCGGAGGGTGCTGCCCTGATCGCGGAAATCATCGAAGCCATCGGCTCGCAGACAGAGGTCGATGTGGCCGTCGCCCCGGCCTTCACGGGCCTGCACGCGGCTTCCCTGGCCCTCGCCCATTCCAGCACGCTGAAGCTCTCGGCCCAGAACCTCTACCCGCAGCCCGCCGGCGCCTTTACCGGCGAAGTCTCGCCCGACATGCTGAAGGCCCTCTTCGTCAGCTACGTCATCCTCGGCCACAGTGAGCGCCGAGAGTATTTCGCAGAATCCGACGCCTTCATCAACCAGAAGGTGCTCAGCGCCCTCAACTACACCCTCCGCCCTATCCTCTGCGTGGGTGAGACCGATCAGCAGCGCGAGTCCGACCTGACCATGGCCGTCGTCGAGCGGCAACTCCGCGGCGGGCTGGCCGGGGTGCCGCCGGAAAAGGCCGCCGAGGTCGTCATCGCCTATGAACCCGTCTGGGCCATCGGCACCGGCAAGACCGCCACCCCAGAAATGGCCGAGGAGGTTCACGCCGCCATCCGGGCCATCCTCGCCAACCTCTTCGGCCCCGACCTGGCCGCCAAGGTGCGGATCCTCTACGGCGGCTCAATGAAACCCTCCAACGCCGAAGGCCTCCTCGCCCAACCCAATATCGACGGCGGTCTGATCGGCGGCGCCTCCCTCAAGGCCAGCGACTTCGCCGCCCTCGTCAAAGCCGCCCGCCAAGCCTCCGCCTAAGGGCGACCAGTCGGCCCACCGCCAGTGGCCAGCTGCCCCGAGAGAGCCTACTCGGTCGGAGTATATTTCAGCAGCATCCTCACCAACTCATGGACGTTGGTGGAGGGGTTACTGCGGGGGGTCCGATCTTCACTGTTTTTCTGAAAGAGCTTTTTGGAATTGTCCAAGGCGGTAGGGAGCTTTTCCAGCAGGGCGTCGTAAATCGAACCGTCGTTCTTTTGATAGGCACGCCCAATCTTCTTGCCAACTTTCTGAAAAATCCTTTTCCGGTCGATGGCGGTATTTTGGAATTGGAAGTGCAGAAGATACCAAAGCTCAAAGCACTCATTCGACCAGCAGACATGAATATCGTTGTGGCCGGTGGCTACATCGAAAGCCCGGTTGAAGTTCCCTTTCGGAAAGCTGTCTTTATCGAAAACGACCCAGATCTCGTTGTAAGTTACTCCGGCTTGCTTCGCCTGATTTTTTCGCTGGATCGCTTCCTCCATCAGTGAAACCGTGTTATATCCCGTGCCGACGCAGTCGATCTCCACGAGATCGTGATCCACCGGAAACCTTTTAAGATACAGCACCGAGCTTTCCTGGTCTTCGCAGAGGATGAGGACCCGTTGAATCGCGCGATACCCGGTCTTCCGAACTTTGTTCCGCTGCCAAGGTTTAAGGTTCCTTGACGACATGGGTAAGGGCCTCCTGAAAGTGCGCTAATTTCGGAACCGCGCCGAAGATACCCATCATGTATTGACGGGAAAAATTGGTGGTCGAGCGGACTTTTTGCGGGTCGAACTCGGCCAGAGAAAACAGGGTGGTGGCACCATCCTCGGCCTTTTCGCAAAACCAGACTTGATCGCGACGAAAGCGGTCAGGTTCGAGTAGGGTGACGTCGTGGGTGGCACAGACCAGCTGGGCGTTGCGCTGATTGGCCGCACTCTGGAAAAGATCTAGGATAGCCTGCGTCAGTTTTGGATGGAGTTGGGCCTCCAACTCGTCGATCACCAGAATTGAACCCTCCTGGATGGTGTCGGTGATCGGCCCAGATAGGGCAATGAATTTCTGGGTGCCCTCGCTTTCATCCTCCTTTAGATCGAACTCAACCTGATCCACCACCTCACCATGAAGGTTTCTCACGTGGTGAACGGTTTTGACCCCGCTATAGATTTTGCCAGATCGGATGAGTTGGCGAATCTCCGATGGGATCTCGCTGGGAAGATCATTTTCGGACACTTCCTTGGCATTCAGATCAACTAGATTTAAATCGGCTTTCCGGGCAAACTCGACCAAGGTCGTGCGCTTAGCCTCATGGCGAAGGCACTCGATGGTAAAGGGAAGATAGCCGCGGTCATGAATCCCGGAGATACACCTTAGCTGGTGGAACCATTGAAGCACCTGAATTGCTTCTGGCCCGGCGAACTGCGCGCAGACCGAGAGGAACAAGGCGTTATTCCTGGTGCGATTTTCGAGTCCTTTTCCCTCCTTGAAATAGTCGCTGGATGGGGAGATTTTTCCATCCTCTCTCGTAAAGAGGCGCGTTTTCTTTACTTTGGGCTGCTTGCGGAAAAGCCACTCCGTTTGGATGGCCTCCGAAGTGGCGGTAAAGCCGTAGCAATACTCAAAGCCCTTCCAGAAATACTCAATTTCAAAGTGGGAGGGTTGGTTGGCACTAAAGTCGGACAGCAAGAATGGCTCAACGGCAATTTTCTCCCCGACTTGAGAATCTTTAGAGGAGGAAAGCACGAAGTTCTTAAACCAGGCAATAGCTTTGATGACGTTAGACTTTCCTGAGCCGTTAGGACCGTAGATGGCTGCCACTTTGCCCAACCGCCGATTACCCGCCTCGGCGGTGTTAGACCCGAGGAGGTGGTCGTCCGTGCTTCGACTTTCGAGACTCAAAGTCTGAAGGTCCCGAATCGACCGAAAGTTCTCGACGGAAAAAGAGATCAGCATTGGGCTAAAATAGCCCTGGCAATAAGCGTTTTGTCAAGCTAGCTGCAGAAACTCTGCACGGAAAGCCTGCAACTCCTGGCCCTTTCTAGCGACTACGCCGCAGTTGGGGGCGTAGTCGGTCGTTGACCACGGGGGAATCCTGGACTGACCCGTGGGTAATCCTGGTCGTTGACCCTTGGGTAATCCTGGGTTGACGGGGAGGGGGCGGTTGAGGGATGACTTTGCGCTGTGATGCAGGTATCGCCGACGTTGCCCGATTTTTTGGAGTTCGCCCGCCTTGGCAATGTGGTGCCGGTGTGGGTGGAGCTGACGGCGGATGGGGTGTCACCGGTGGCGGCTTACGTGGCCTGCAAGGGGCAGTCCGTGGGGCCGAGTTTTCTGCTGGAGAGCGTAGCCGGCGGGGAGCACCTGGGGCGGTATAGCTTTCTGGGGGTGCGTCCGCGGGAGGTCATCACGGCAAAGGGCGACACCGTAACCCTGCGGGAGCGCGACGGCTCCGTGACGACGCTGTCGGGCCAGGGCGACCCGCTGCGGGTGGTGGAGGCCCGGATGGCCCGGGCCAAGGCGGTGCCGGTGCCGGGGCTGCCGCCGTTTTCCGGAGGGGCGGTGGGCTTTGTCGGCTACGAGTATGTTCATTGCGTGGAGCCCACCGTGCCTCAGCCGGTGGAGGATCCGATGGGGGTGCCGACGGTGTTTTTTGCGATCATGGATCAGGTGGTTGCCTTCGACCATGCGCGGCAGACCCTGCGCGTGCTCTGCAATGCCCACCTGGACGAGTTTCCCGATGCCGAGGCGGCCTACCGGGCCGCCGTGGCGACGCTGGCGGAGATGGTCGAGACCCTGCGCCGGGCACCGAGCCTAGCCCCGGCGGTGCTGCCGGCCAAGGTGCCGACGGCGGCCCTCCCCAGCGGAAACTTTACCCAGGAGCGCTTTGAGGGGATGGTCAACGAGGTGAAGGGCTACATCGCCCAGGGTGACGTGATTCAAGTCGTGGGCTCCCAGCGCTTTGAGGTGGCAGCGCCGTGCCGCCCGCTGGCCCTGTATCGGGCCCTGCGGGTGGTTAACCCGTCGCCTTACATGTTTCTGTATGAGACGCCCGACTTCTCGATCGTCGGCGCCTCGCCGGAGGTTCACGTCCGGAGCACGGCGGGGCGGGTGGAAATCCGGCCCATTGCCGGCACCCGTCCGCGCTCGGAGGTGCCGGAGGAGGACGCGGCCTTGGAGGCCGACCTGCTGGCCGACCCGAAGGAACGGGCGGAGCACCTGATGTTGGTCGATCTGGCGCGGAACGACATCGGGCGGGTCTGCCAGCCGGGCACCGTCACCGTCGAAGAATACGCGACGGTAGAGCGTTACAGCCATGTCATGCACATTGTGTCGCAGGTCGAAGGCCGTCTGCGGCCCGCGGCGACGGTTTACGACCTCCTAAGGGCCACCTTTCCGGCTGGGACGCTGAGCGGTGCCCCCAAGGTGCGGGCGATGCAGATTATCTCGGCCCTGGAGGGGCAACAGCGCGGCATTTACGGCGGGGCGTTGGGGTATTTTGACTACCACGGCAACCTGGATAGCTGCATCACCATCCGCACCGCCCTGCTGAAGGACGGCCAGATTTACCTCCAAAGCGGGGCCGGGCTGGTCGCAGACTCCCAGCCCGCCGCGGAATACCAGGAA
Organism: Opitutales bacterium; assembly: GCA_036788355.1. GTDB lineage: Bacteria > Verrucomicrobiota > Verrucomicrobiia > Opitutales > Cerasicoccaceae > DAIQNO01. The sequence continues at coordinate 6,078 of DAIQNO010000098.1, forward strand.
ACGATCAACAAGGCCCGCGGCCTCCTCCGCGCCATCACCCTGGCCGCCCTGCTGGAGGGGGAATGAGCCCCAGGTGGCGTCGCTGTGGCGTGGGGCTCTGAGCGTAGCGATAGATGGGGGTCAGGCAGACAGGGTGACGGCTAGTCTGGCTGGGCGAGGTGTCGGGAGGTGGTCCTTGGTCTTGACGGGAAGTCCTGAGTGGACGTGGTTCACCGTCCGCTACACGATGCCCCGGTTCAGGTGCATTTCGGCGATGCACGGCAGTCCCTCCGCCAATCCCTGCTCAATCAAAAGATTGATCGCCTCTGTGGTGAGCGTATCGTGATTAAGGTGTCTGGTCATCGTTGGTGCTTGTTGTTTTTGCACCCTCAGCTTCCAGCGATGGCCCGACGCATTCAATGCTTATGAAGCCACTTCCTCCCCGTGGGGGATTCCGCTACGCTTCATCCCCCAAGGGGAGGAACCGATCGCTCAGGACTCGCTAACCAATTTACAGACCTTTCGTTGCACTACCTTTCAATCCATCACCACAACGGACTCCGATGATGAGAAGTGCCTGAGTTTTGTAGAATTTCACCTAAATCAGCTATCGAAAAACACTGAACCAAAAATGCCTTTCCCTCTCCGTGTTCTCAGAACCCTCTGTGGTGAAGAAGTGACAACTCTCACCACGGAGGACACCAAGATCGCGGAGATTGAAAATGGATTCTATTTCTATGTAGAGTATTCTATCTAAAAGTTAAAAAAAATCCTATCGCTCCCTCTCCTTGTTTTCCGGTCCCTCGGTGGTGAAAAAAGCAACTTCACCACCACTGGGGCCACAAAAAAGCCCGGGCCAGGGGGCTGGCTCGGGCTCGGAGGGGCTTCACTGAGGATCGTCAGCGGTCGGCCTAGTCGCGGCGTGGGGGGCGTCCCCCTTCGCGACGGGGGCCACGGTCACCACCACGGCCACCGCGGTCGCGATCGAAGCCGCCGCGACCACCACGGTCACGGTCGCCACCGCGATCACCGCCGCCGGACGGGGCGGGCTTGGCCTCGTAGGGGCGGCCTTCGAGTTCGGCCAGGGCAGCGCGGCGGGACAGGCGGACTTTGCCGTTATTATCCACGCCGACGCATTTCACCATGATCTCGTCGCCGAGCTTGCAGACATCCTCGACGTGCTCGACGCGGAAGTCGGCCAGCTCCGAGACGTGAACGAGACCTTCCTTCCCAGGGAGGCATTCCACGAAAGCGCCAAAGTCCTTGATGGAGCGGACGATGCCCTTGTAGGTCTTGTTGACCTCGATTTCTGCGGTGACGAGTTCGATTTCCAGCACGGCGCGGCGCATCGCATCGCCGTTGGCAGCGTAAACCTGCACGCGGCCCGAGTTGTCGTCGTTGATGTTGATATCCGCGCCGGTGATTTCGCAGATGCGCTTGATGTTTTTGCCCCCTGGGCCGATCAACGCGCCGATTTTTTCCGGGTCGATTTGGACGGAGACGACGCGCGGGGCGCTGGACTTGAGATCCTCGCTGGGCGTCGGCTTGTGGGCCTCCATGATGTCGAGGATGGCCAGGCGGGCCGCCTGGTTGCGGTAAATCGCCTCGCGGGTGATGTTGAACGGCAGGCCGTGGATCTTTAGGTCGAGCTGAAAGCCGGTGATGCCCTCCCGCGTGCCACAGATCTTGAAGTCCATGTCGCCAAAGTGGTCTTCCGCGCCGAGGATATCGGTCAGAATCTCGTAGTGCGGCAGGTTGCCCTCGGCATCGCGCTCACCCGAGACCAGGCCGACGGAAATGCCGGCCACCGGGGCGATGATCGGCACGCCCGCGTCGAGCAACGCCAAAGTGCCGCCACAGACGGAAGCCATCTAGGTCGAGCCGTTACTCTCCATGATTTCGGAGACCAGGCGGATGGTGTAGGGGAAGTCATCCTCCGAGGGGAGCACCGGCAGCAGCGAGCGCTCCGCCAGGGCCCCGTGGCCCATCTCGCGACGGCTGGTGAAGCCAAAGCGACCGGCCTCACCGACGGAGAACGGCGGGAAGTTGTAGTGCAGGATGAAGCTTTTTTCCTTGGCC
>DAIQNO010000099.1:0-8073 GCA_036788355.1 Opitutales bacterium
TGAGGATATGGAAAGTCGCCGCCCTAGCCGTCGATCCGAACGCGAGTCCAGCCGCTCGTCCGGCAGGGGATCCAGCCGCCGCACCAGCCGTCGTAAGCAGTCCCTGTGGCCGGTTTACCTCGCCCTTGGGATTCCCGCGCTGTTGTTACTAGCTTCCGTGGGGTGGTTTTTATTTCTATCTACGGCAACCTTGGCAGAGCCAGAGGATTTGGGCGAGGATCGACCTCCTGCCTCGGCGATGACTTTTCTGAACCCCGAATTGGCCATTGCGTTGGCCCAGGAACGGTTGCGGACGCTGGCGAACTACCCCACTTTGGTGCTATTCGAGAAATCCGGGGCCTTTTGGATTGCCGACGGGGGCGAGTTCGCCATCTACGTGGGGATGATGACCGACTCGGCGATTCCGGATCAACCCGACCCGCGCCTGACGGAGCCGTTCATCTTTGTCTTTCGGCCAAGCCAAAAACTGCTGGAGGGGCGCTTTGAGGGGGTGCCGTTGGTCGAGTTTATCGACCCCTTGCGCTGGCAACGGGGCACGTTGACGCTTTTCGACTCAGGTTGGTCGCCACCGGAGCCACTTTGGCAAGAGAAGGTGCGTGCCCTCGCGATCGAGGCCAACGTCTCGATCAGCCCCAATCGGTGATCCCAGCTCGGGGAAACTCCACCGGCGAAAGGGTCATCGACCAACGTCAGGGCAAAGTTAAAGTGGCTCGACATCAAGAATAAGGCAAACTTTTAGTCACTTTCTGGAAACATTGCAGGAATGGCATGGTATCAGCTAGAGTGAGATTGTTGACCACACGCTAAAGCTAAAATCAACCTGCCGGAAACGGCAGCCATAGGGGCCTGGCGTTTTCGGGGTTACGCCAGGCCCCACTTTTTTCCGTCACCGCGCCGTTGCCGGGGGTAGTCTTCCGATTTCACCAATTCTGGGGCGACCCGGGAGCTTTGATTTGGCGAGGCCGGCGTGGGTGGCCGGTCGGTCACGGAGCCTCAGAGGCCACTGCGTGAAGCCAGGGGAGCCGATTTTCCTTGGGGTAGCCAAAAAAATCCGGATTTTGGGCTTGCCTGGGCCTCCACGACCCTCCAATTTCCACGTTTCGTTTCATCGCTGCCTAGCCGTCTCAACCAACATCCCTCACCCAAGCCCGTCCACGCTACCGCCCTTTCGGAAACAGCCTAAGCAGCTACCTCAATTTCTTATCCTAGAACCGCATTTTTCGGCAATTCACCGCCAACCACCCTTTTATGCCAACGATCAACCAACTGGTTCGCAACCCGCGAGTCGTTCAAAAGACCAAGACCAAGTCCCCCGCCTTGGCCGGAAACCCCTTCCGCCAAGGCGTGTGCGTCCAGGTGATGACCCGCACGCCCAAGAAGCCCAACTCGGCGATCCGCAAGGTGGCCAAGGTGCGTCTGACCAATGGCTATGAAGTGATTGCCTACATCCCGGACGAGGGTCACAAGCTGCAGGAGCACTCCGTCGTGCTGTTGCGTGGTGGTCGCGTTAAGGACTTGCCCGGGGTGCGTTACCACATCGTCCGCGGAACGCTCGATTGCCAAGGGGTCGAGAAGCGTCGCCGGAGCCGCTCAAAATACGGCGTGAAGCGCCCGAAGGCCAAGAAGTAGAGGTTTTTTCGATGGTGTTTGAGTGGTCGCAGTCTTAGCCGCCAGCCTGCCAACTTCATCGCCATCCAGCCGCAACTCCGAATTTTCCTACCGATTTAATCCATCCAGAAGTTATGTCACGCCGCCGCCGCGCCGAAAAACGGGAAGTGATTCCTGACCCACGTTACAACAGCCCGCTGGTCGCGGTGCTGATAAATATGGTGATGCAGGAAGGGAAAAAGTCCCTCTCTGAGCGTCTCGTTTACGGAGCTTTTGAGCGGGTGTCGGAAAAGCTCGAAAAGGGTGACCCGGTCGACTTGTTGCTCGGCGCCCTGGAAAATGCCCGTCCGAAGCTCGAAGTGAAGAGCCGCCGGGTAGGTGGTGCCACTTACCAAGTCCCGGTGGAGTTATCCTATGAGCGCCAACAGGCCCTGGCTTTGCGTTGGATGGTGGCGGCGGCCCGGGCCCGGCGCGGCGTGAGTATGCGCGAGGCGCTCGCCGGTGAGATCATCGACGCCTACCACAATACCGGCACGGTGGTGAAAAAGAAGGAAGAGACCCACCGGATGGCGCAGTCCAACCGGGCCTTTGCTCACCTCCGTTGGTGATAATTGCGTGACGAAATCAATCCCGACTTGACGATCCCTGCCCACGCCCGACTGACTACCTGTTTTCCGAACTCATGGCCACTACGACTCCCGAGCTTTCAACCGTCAACAGCCCCAACCGGAAGTATCCGTTGGAGCACACCCGGAACATCGGGATTGCCGCGCACATCGATGCCGGCAAGACCACCACCACGGAACGGATTTTGTTCTACACCGGCGTCGTGCACAAAATTGGGGAAGTCCACGAGGGCACGGCAGTGACCGACTGGATGGAGCAGGAGCGCGAGCGCGGGATCACCATCACCTCGGCGGCCATTTCCTGCCAGTGGACGAATCGGACTGAGGGAACGCCGTTTCACAACATCGAGACCCGGATTAACATCATCGACACCCCTGGTCACGTCGATTTTACCGCCGAAGTTGAGCGCTCGCTGCGGGTGCTCGACGGTGCGGTTGGCGTCTTCTGCGCCGTTGCCGGGGTTCAGCCGCAATCAGAGACGGTCTGGCGGCAGATGGATAAGTATAATGTCCCGCGCATTGCTTTCGTGAACAAGATGGATCGCATGGGCGCCGACTACTATGCGGCGGTGCAGTCGATCAAGGATCGCCTTGGCGGAAACGCCCACCCGATCTTCCTTCCCCTGGGCATGGCCGAGGACTTCAAGGGATTGATCGACCTGGTGAAGATGGTGGCCTACAAGTATGACGAGACGGATTCAACGGGCGTGGCCTACCACACGATCGAGATTCCCTCCGAGGAATTGGAGCGGGCGCGGAAGTATCGCGACTCGTTGATTGAGGCACTGTGCGACTTTGATGACGAACTGGCCGGAAAATACCTCGACGGCCAAGATATTTCCGAAATGGAAATCCGCTTGGGGATCCGGAAAGCCACTTTGTCCCTGGAGTTTTTGGGTGTCATCCCTGGTTCTGCTTTCAAGAATAAGGGCGTTCAGATGTTGTTGGACGCGGTAGTCGATTACCTGCCGAATCCGCTGGAAGTGATCCCGATCAAGGGCCAGGACGATGATGGCGGCGATGTTTTGGTCAAGGCCAACGACAGCGCTAAAGTAGCGGGCCTCGCTTTCAAGCTCTGGACAGACCCTTTCATGGGTAAGTTGGTCTTCGTCCGCGTCTATTCTGGCGTCCTGGAGAAGGGGACTCAGCTTTACAATCCTCGCACTCGTCGGATGGAGCGGGTCAGCCGCTTGATGCTGATTAAGGCCGACCAGCGCGAGGAAATTGACGTGGCCTACTCGGGGGACATCTGCGCGATGACCGGGGTCAAGGACGTAGTGACCGGAGATACCCTCTGCGATAAAGATTACGACGTTCGCCTGGAGCCGCCATCGTTCCCGGAGCCGGTGATCAGCATGTCGATCGAGCCGAATTCCAAGGCTGACCAGGATAAGCTTTCCAAGGGCCTGCAGGCGTTGAAGAGCGAAGACCCGACCTTTAACGTCTTCACGGACGAGGAGACCGGTCAGACGATCATCGCGGGCATGGGTGAGCTGCACCTGGAGATCATCGTTGATCGCTTAAAGCGGGAGTTTAAGGTAGAGGCGACCTCAGGTAAGCCCCAGATTGCCTATCGGGAGTCGATCCAGGTCCCTGCGGGCGGTGAAGGCAAGTTTGTCCGCCAGTCCGGTGGTAAGGGCCAATACGGCCACGGTATCATCAAGCTGGAGCCCAATGAGAAGGGCAAGGGTGTCGAAATTGTCAACGAAGTTGTCGGCGGTACCATTCCCAAGGAGTATATCAAGCCGTTCTCTGAAGGCTTGATGGAGGCCTCGAACAACGGCACTGTCGCCGGATTCCCGGTGGTGGACTGGATTGCCCGGATTATTGAAGGCTCCTACCACGAAGTGGACTCTTCTGAAGCAGCGTTTAAGATGGCAGGGATCTTTGCATTCAAGGATGCGATGGCCAAGGCCAAGCCCCAGTTGCTGGAGCCGATGATGAGCGTTGAAGTTTCGACTCCTGAGGAGTATCAAGGGGACCTGGTGGGTGACTTAAACCGGCGCCGTGGCCAGATTCAGGGGATGACGACGCGCAATGGTCTGACGACGATCACCGCCCACGTGCCGCTGGAGTCGATGTTTGGCTACGCTACGGACGTGCGCTCGCTCTCCAAGGGCCGCGCCTCCTACAGCATGACGCCTTCCCACTTTGATCCGGTTCCGCCGAACATCGCCAAGATGATTTCCGAAACCTCCTCTCGCGCTCCGGCTCGTTCGTAGTTCCTCCACGATCTTAGTTCTTACCAAAAATTGGGTGCGGGATTATTTTTCCGTACCCCTGTTCTTTCATTCTTATGGCAGGCCAACGCATACGTATTAAGCTTCGCGGCTATGATTTCCGCGTTATCGATCAATCGGCAGCCGACATTGTGGAGACGGCCAAGCGCTCGGGTGCTCGCGTGAGCGGGCCGGTGCCGTTGCCGACCCGCATCGAGAGGCTGACGGTGAACCGCTCCGTCCACGTAAATAAGAAGTCGATGGATCAGTTTGAGATTCGCACGCACAAGCGGCTGATCGACATCGTTGAGCCTACGGCGCAGACCGTCGATGAATTGAAAAAGTTGAATCTTCCGGCCGGTGTAGACATCAAGATCACGGTTTAGGTTGCTTCATCGCCCACGGTTATGATGTTTTGGTCTTCCCACCAAGCATCTAGGTCGTTGGGCGAAGATTCACTACTGAGCCTGCCCCGAGCATAGATCCACCAGACTTCTCGATCTGGTGGATTTTTAATGGGCGCCTATCGCGTCTTGGGTGGGGCCGCGTGGAGAGCAGGGAGGGCTTTCACGGTTACGCGGAGGTGGTTCAGGAGAGCGGGGAGACCTTCTTCGGAGAGACAGGAAATCGGCCAGCAGGAGAGCTGGGGAAAGGCGGCTCGGAAGCGTGCGAGGTGCTCGGCGGCGCCAGGCTCATCCATTTTGTTGGCCGCGACGACCGAGGGTTTATCGACCATCGTGGCGGAAAAGGCGGCAATTTCTTTCCGGAGGCTGTTAAAGTCGTCCAGCGGGTCTCGGCCCTCGGAGCCGGCCATGTCGAGGACGTAGAGCAACACGCGGCATCGCTCGACGTGCTTGAGAAACCGGTGACCGAGGCCCCGGTTTTCACTGGCACCGTCGATGAGGCCGGGAATGTCGGCAACGGTGATGCGGTCGTAGGTGTCGGGGAACTCGACGATGCCGACGTTGGGGTGAAGGGTGGTGAATGGGTAGGCACCGACCTTGGCTCGGGAGTTAGTGGTTTCGGCGAGCAGGGAGGACTTTCCGGCGTTGGGGTAACCGACGAGGCCGACGTCGGCGATGGTCTTGAGGACGAGCCGGAAAGAGCCTTCTTCGCCGGGTTTACCGGCGGTGGCGAAGGTGGGTGCCTGGTTGATGGAGGACTTGAAGGCGGCGTTACCGAGGCCGCCGCGCCCGCCTTCCAGGAGGATAATTTCCTGGCCGTGATGGAGGATTTCCGCGACGGGTTCGAGGTCGCGCCAGTCGATTCGGAGCGGGTGATTTCGCGGGGTCGGAGGGGTCGCTCTGGGAGAATCCGGGTCGGTTAGGTCATCGGATGCATCGGTTTCGGACCTGGAGACTCCATCATCGGGGTCTTCTGCGGTCTCGGAGGTCTCTGCTGCTTCGACGGGCAGGGGGTGTGCATCGTGGGGTGGTGACAGGTCGGACTCGGGGGTTTCCGCACTGGCGTGGCGGAGGTGGGCCAGCTCGGCGGCTTGGGCCTGGAGGATGGCCCGCGCCTGGAGCCTTTCGCGTCGCTTGGCGAGGGCCACGGAAACCTCGTCGATGCCGCGTTCCGGCGGGGGCAGTTCTTGGTCTTGCGGCTGGCCGGGCGCGTCTTGGTCGGCAGGGCCTGGGGAAAAATGGGGGCTGATGAGGCCATCGACGCGGTAGATGGCGGTGCCGAGGGGCAGGGGAATGCGGAGGGGCACACCACAGGCTCCGGTCATGTCGCGGCCTTTGCCCGGCTCGCCGTTTTTGGCGGCGCGGAGCGGCTGAAATCGGTAGTCCACGAGGTCGGACAGGTTTTCATCGCCCACCAACACGACGTCTCCCCCGCGACCGCCGTTTCCGCCATTGGGCCCGCCAAGGGGGTAAAACGCTTCGCGACGAAAGCTCAGGCAGCCGTCGCCGCCTTTTCCCGCTTTGAGTTGCACGGTGACTTCGTCGATAAACATACAGGAGATTTTTTGGGTAAACGGGCCTTGTCGCTTGCCTTGAGGGTGACCTGGGGCCACCGTCTTCACAAGCTTTCAAGTATGGCGCAGGTTACCTTTCAAAGAAGTGGCGTTTCGGCTGGGTGGACGCCCAAGGACGACTTTATTCTCGACGTGGGGGAGTCGGCGGGGGTGATGCTGGACTATTCTTGTCGGATGGGCAGTTGCACGGCCTGCATGAAGCCCCTTTTGAGCGGGAGGGTTTCGTATCCGGAGGGCCACAGTGCCGAAATCGAGCCCGGCCATGCCTTGCTGTGCTGCGCGATTCCGGAGGGGGACGTGGTGGTGGATGCGTGACGAATTGCGCGACTGGAAACACTTTACCGGACGCTCCCGGTGACCGCTTGAGCGGTCTGCGAGGCAGCGCGGCTTAGCTTGGGATTTTGCTTGGGCAGGTTTTTACATGGATTGACTTGGGGAGGTTTTCCGGGGCGAGTTTCGGCTTAGAGGATCATTCCGGCGGCCACGGTTTCGTTGGTCAGTTCGTCGATGAGGATGATGCTTCCGGTGCTGCGGTTGCGTGAGTAGCTGTCGTAGAAGATCGGGGCGGAGGTCCGCAGGGAGACTCGACCGATCTCGTTGAGCTTCAGGGAGTCGATGTTTTCAATCTTGTGCAGCGTGTTGATGTCCACTTGGTAGCGGATATCGGTGACGACGGCTTTGCACTCGCGGGTGGTGTGGCGCAGGACGTATTTTCCGCGCAGGGCGAGCGGCTTTTTTTCGGAGAACCAGCAGAGCATGACGTCGAGTTCCTGGCCGACGGTCGGCTGGTTTTTCGGCTTGGCCAGCATGTCGCCGCGGCTGATGTCGATTTCGTGCTCGAGGGTGATGGCGCAGGACATCGGGTGGAAGGCTTCAGGGAGTTCCTGGCCCATGGTGTGGATGGCCTTGATGCGGGTGGCGAAGCCGCTGGGGAGGGCGACGACCTCGTCTCCGGGCTTGAAGACGCCGCCGACGACCCGACCGGCGTAGCCGCGGAAATCGTGCCATTGGTCCGAGTGGGGGCGGATGACCCATTGCACGGGGAAGCGGGGGTCGATGTGGTTGCCCTCGGGGGCAATATAGACGTTTTCGAGGTGGTAGAGGAGGGTTGGGCCTTGATACCAGGCCATGTTGGCCGATTTATCGACCACGTTGTCCCCCTTGAGCGCACTGATCGGGATAAAGGTGACTTCGACGACGGCATCGAGGCGCGAGGCGAAGCGCTTGAAGTCGGTGACGATGCGGTTAAAGGTGGCTTCGTCCCAATCGACGAGGTCCATTTTGTTGACGCAGACGACGATGTGTTGAATGCGGAGGAGGCTGGCGATGAAGGTGTGGCGGCAGCTCTGTTCGATGACTCCGTGGCGGGCGTCGATCAAGATGATGGCGAGGTTGGCGGTGGAAGCACCGGTCACCATGTTGCGGGTGTATTGGATGTGGCCGGGGGTGTCGGCGATGATGAACTTCCGCTTAGGCGTGGCAAAATAGCGGTAGGCGACGTCGATGGTGATGCCTTGTTCGCGCTCGGCCCGGAGGCCGTCGGTCAGCAGGGCTAGGTTAACGTGGGCGTCACCCCGGTTCCTGCTGGTGGTTTCAACGGCCTCAAGTTGATCCTCAAAGATATTCTTGGAATCATAGAGCA
>DAIQNO010000100.1:0-6808 GCA_036788355.1 Opitutales bacterium
GCCAGGCCGCCGAATTCGGATGCTACGCGGCGATGGTGCAGCTCGACGTTCCCAGTGCTACCCTGACGCCAAGCCAGCGGGAGCCCCAGGGCCGTGGCACCGACCGACCCGACCTTGCCAGCCCGCCTGGGCCCATGGACGGGCCGCCTTACCCGACCTGGACCGACGTCGTTGGCGACCTCCGGCAGGTGCTCCGGGCGACGCAGCCCGAGGTCGTTTACACGCACAACCCTTTTGACCGGCACCCCACCCACCTGGGCGTCTTGCACGCCCTGCTGGAGGCCATTTTGGGGCTGCCCCCGTCCGCCAGGCCGAACCGACTCCTCGGCTGCGAGGTCTGGCGCGGCCTCGACTGGCTACCCCCCGATTGGAAGGTGCCCCTGCCGATCCCGGACTGCCAAGCCACCCTCGTGCGGCAGCTCCTCGGAAGTTTTCCTTCGCAAGTAGCCAACGGAAAAGCCTACGACCAAGCCGTCCTGGGCCGCCTCCAGGCCAACGCCACCTTCGCCGATGCCTACCAACCCGACGGACACTCCGGCCTCGCCTGGGCCGTCAACCTGACCCCCGTGATCGCCGGGGAAACGCCCGTCGCCCTGGCCGATTGGGTCGATCGGGCTCTCGACGCCTCCAACCAGCAAGTGCGAAGCGCCCTCAGCGGACACTGATTGGTCGCATCGGGCGATAACACCGACCTCCTTGAGTCATGCTTCCAGTCGGTTATCCGCGTCATCGCCACTTTCGAGATGATTCCCCTCACTCTTCGAAAAGAAGGCCCGCGACGCGCCGGGAAGCACTCTGGGAAGCATTTCGGCGATTTACAGAACCCGGAACCTTTTCTCCGGCGCCGGTAAAATGAAGTGGGCCGTGACATCCTTTCCTTGCCAGCGCAACCGACGGCACCCAACCTACGGTTGATGCAACGACCCTTAAGCACGGGGGGAAATCCCTACTCGCTCGCCGATCCCGATCGGGCTTTCCTAGCCTCCTGCCCACCACCACACCATTGAGACCCTGCATGACTGAAGCGACACCAGCGACCGACCCGACGACGCCCACCATGGCTGCGCCTGCTGCCGGTGTCGGACTCGGCCATCACCCCGCGTCGGGCGGTGGATCGTCCCACAAGGGGGGGTATCATCGACGGGCGGGCTACTACGGCTATCCTGGCTACGAGGGCTCGGGGCTGGGGCCGGTGGCCCCTGGGATTAGCCCAGCAGCCCCCGCACCACCCTTCTGGAAACGTTCCCGCGAGGAATACTTTTACGCCATCCGACGCTTCTGGTGGCTCGGCCTGATCCTGGCTTTGCCAGTGGGGGCCTGGCAGACTTTCGAGCGCCTGAAAGTGCTACCGCTCTACACCTCGACGGTGCGCCTGCTGGTCGAACCCCAACAGGACAACGTTGTAAACATCGAGCGCGTCGTAGACCCTGCCGTCACCAACGAGCGGGTGCTGGAAAACCACCTCCAGATCATCCGCAGTCGGACCTTTCGCCAAGAGGTGCTGGAACAACTGCCCGAAGATCTCGCCGCCCGGCTTCGGGAGGTCTATGCCCGCGGCGACACCCGCCCGGTTTTCGGGATCGGCGGCGGACGCACCAAAGATCCAGCGCAGATTGCCGTCGCAGCGGTTTTAGCCAACGCCTTTGGTTCCTACCGCCAGGGCACCACCGCCATCGTCATCTCGGCCACCACCCGCGACCCCAGAATCTCCGCCGACCTGGCCAACCTCTACGCCAACCGCTACCGCGCCCGCATCGATGAGCGCGTCCGCAGCGGAAACTCTGCCGCGACAAAGTTCCTGCAGGAACGGCGAGCCGACCTGGAGGCCGAAATCGAGGAAGGTGAGCGCCAACTCCAGCAGATCCGGGCCGAAACCAGCTTGTTGTCCGTTGATGAGTCCAAGGCCATCATCAACCAGCGCCTTCAACGGCTGAACCAACTGGCGACCGAAATCCGCATCGAGGGGGTGTCCCTCAAGGTGCAACTCGACGAAATCCGCTCTGCCCAAGCCTCAGAGCAGTGGGAACGCCTGCAGCAGCTTCCCCTGATTGCCCAGGCGGGCGCGGTCACCGGCCTAATCAACAGTCGGCGGACCTTGTTGCAAGAGCGCGAGCTGCTGGGGCTGCGCTACCTGGAGCGGTGGCCGGCCATGGTGCGCAACCAGCGATCCTTGGAGATCGTGGAACAGCAGATCCGCGATGAGGTCGCCAAAGCGGTCCAGCTCGCTGACCAGAGCCTTGAATCCGTCCATCAACGAGCCAGCGCCATCGCCAGGGAAATCAAAAATGCGGAGGAGGAGGCCACGTCGCTGGATGAAATGTCGATCGAGTTTAATTTCCTCTCCAACCAGGTCGCCGCCAACCGTCGTCTGCTTGGCCAAATCACCGCTCGATTGAGCGAAACGATGGTCTCTCAGCAACTCGACGGCACCATCGTAACGGTGCTCGACCCCGCCGTGCCGAACTTCTCCGCTGCCACGCCGAGCGAGATCGAGGTGCTGTTGCAGGCTGGGATGCTGGTCGCCCTGCTGACCCTGGCGGTGCCCATCGGCCTGGAAATCCTCAACTCCAAAGTCCACTCCCTGCGGGACATCAGCCAGGGGCTCGGTCGAGAAGACCTCGGCGAAGTTCCCTTTCGGCCAAACCTTCAGAAGTATCGCAGCCGCGCCGCAGCGGGGGGTGGGCGCGAAATCGCCAGCGATCGCCGAGAGGCCTCCACGGAGGACCGCTTGATGCTTGAAGCCTTCCGGGTCATCCACAGCAACCTCCGCACCATCAGCGTCCAGCCGACCCCCAAAGCGATCCTCGTGACCAGCACCATCCCCGCTGAAGGAAAGTCGTTCATCTCGGTTAACCTCGCCACCACCTTCGCCCGACACGGCGCACGGGTCCTCCTCGTCGATGCCGACCTGCGCCGCCCCAGCCTGCATGAACGAGTCAGCCCAAGCGTGAAGAATACCCGTGGACTGCTCCAATTCGCGGAGGAATCGTGGAGCCCCCCGGAAGACCCAGAGGGGCTCCTCCTTGACGGACTCATCGTCGCCATCCTACCTCAAGTTCACCTGATGCCATCTGGTGGAAAAACGGCGGATCCGACTGAGGTTCTCGGGCGGGAAATCCTCGTCGAGCGGCTGAACGCGCTGAAAAATCATTACGACCTCATCGTCTTCGACACCCCCCCGCTCGGGGTCTTTCCCGACGCCATCTACCTCGCCCCATGCTACGAAGAAGCGGTCTATATCGTCCGCCACAACCAGGTTGCGCGGCCCAAAATCGCCCGCGTTTTAGAACGACTCGACCGTTGTGGGGTGCCCGTCCTGGGCATCATCGTCAATGCCGTCTGCCTGCCGGCCCAGGCCAATTACAGTTACACTAGCAACTACGGCTACTATCAGAAGCAATACAGCCGCCAATACGCCCCTGCCGAGCAGGGTTGAACAACGCTGCAAGCCGCCGTTGAAGTCCTGGCCGGTCTGTCCACCGGTCAACCACGGGTGACCGCAGCGCCGCAACCGGCGGAGTCGTCCACCCCATCTTCCAGAGCGACCCGCCTGACTACCAGATCATCACGCCCAGCGGGTTACTGCGGGCATCGGTCCACGGCCTGACCTCCCGACCGCTGATCGACGTGGTGGTCCAGCCCTGGGCCAACCATTCTGGCAACCGCGACGCGTCGCGACTCACCAGCATCCACTGCGAAAAGGACGCCCCCTCAACCTTTTCCAACGGGCCGGACTTTCGCACCGCTACGGCACCCTGCGCCCGAGCCGCCGCAAAAACCACCGGTTCCAGGTCAAAGATGTTGTTGGAGACATGAATCGCCACCACGCCACCGGGCTTTAAGGCCCGGAAGTAAACGTCGAAAGCCTCCACCGTCAGCAGGTGCACCGGGACGGCATCGCCACTAAAGGCATCCACCACCAGCAGATCGTGCTGCCCCGGCGGCCCATCGGCCAGCAGCCGCCGACCGTCACCCGCCTGCAGCCGCAAGTCGATGCCCTTGGCCTCGGCCCGCTCCAGGTAGGTGAAATACCGCCGCGCGATCCACTCATTATCGGGATCCAGCTCATAGATCGTCACGACCTGTTGCGGCCCAAAATAGGCCACCAAAGCCCCCGAACCGAGGCCCACCATCCCGACAGAAGTCATCTGCTGGCGCGCCCCCAACAGCCAGCTCCCCAGCGGGGCTGCTGGATGGTAGTAAGACAGCGGCAGAAAGACATCCTCACCCCCGCGATACTGCTCACCGTGGACGGTGCGCCCGTGCTCCAAAATCCGCCGCTCGGTGGTCTCCCAGACTCGATAGCTCCCGTAGTAATTGCGGTGGCGCAGCAGATTACCCCCGCGCTCCGCCATCGGTTCAGCCAGCACTGCCAGGCCCATCGCCAGCACCACCCGCGCGGCATGGCTCGGCCCCTCACGGGAACCCGTCAGCAACAGAAAACCCATCGCCGCCACGACCACCAGCCAACCCATCGGCAACCACGGTGATGACTCCGCCGCCCCCAGCGCTGGCAGCACCTGCAAGGCACCCAGGGCCAGCACCGCTGCCAGCGCTGGCCACCGAAGAGCCGTCGCCAACCGCCGCCAAAACTGCGGCTGACGCCACCCGGCCACCCCCTCTGCCGCCAACTGCGTCTGGTCGCCCTCGGCCCCACCCGGCAGCCGACCGACCACCAGGAGCACCACCCCGGCCATGCCCAAGCCCAAGGCATACTCCAGAATCGTCACCGTCACCACCGGCACCACCCACGCGATCAGCAGACCCCCCAGCACCCCGCCAAGAGACAACATCAGGTAAAACCCCGTCAGCCCGCCACCCGCCGCCGACGGTCGCAGCCGCACCAGCTCCCCGTGGCACGCCAGGCACAAAACCCACAAAATCGCCAGGTGCAGTACTATCAGCACCAACGTCGGCACCGACAACCGGAAGCCATCCAGCAGAAATAACGAAAATCCCAGCACCAGGCACAGCGGCACCGACCTCCCCACCCAAGCCGGGCGGAAACCCCGCCGTGAGAAGGTCTGCACGAAAGTCAGCAGAAAAACCGTCAACGGTAGCACCCAGAGAAACGGCAGAGCCGCCACCTTCAGCGTCAGCAGGTTGGTCACAGCCAACAACAGCGCATTGGAACTCAGACTCAGCCCCAACCAGGCCCACCAGCGCGACTTCACCGGGGCCGCCGTAGCATCGCCACCAGGCTCATCGCGCTGCAGCGTTCCGGCGGACGCCCCTGCCGTTCCTTCCGGTTGACCTTCCACCACGGCCCGCAGCGCCCTCTCGGGCGACGCTGGGGTCGGGTTTAACTCTGCTGCCGGAACTGTCGCACTTCTCGGTGGCAGACAGCGCCAATGGGCCGCCACCAGCAGCCCGTAAAGCACCCACCAGACCAAAGCCTGCTCCCGCAAGTCCAGCCACGGCTCCACAACCAGCGGGTAGCTCAGCAGACCCAAAATCGACCCCAGATTGCTCGCCGCGTAGAGGCGATACGGACTCACCCGCTCCGCCAAGTCGCTGATCGCCAACCAGCTCTGCAACAGCAAGCTGACCGTCGCCAAAGCGAAAAAAGGCAGCAGCAGGTGCCGCCCGAGCCCCACCAACACCCCCCAGACCAAGGCCCCCTGGCCCCCCATCGCCGCCAGGGCCTCCCAGTCAAACGGCAACACCAAAAACGGCAACACCAGCAACGCCAGATGCCAGCGGGCATAGCGAGCCACGCCGAAACGCCGCTGCACAAAATGCGCGTAAGCATAGCCCCCAAAAAGCGCCAACTGAAAAAACACCACCGCCGCCCCCCAAACCTGGTAGGTGCCCCCGTAAACCGGCAGCAGCGCCTTGGTGGCCATCGGCTGCACTTGGAACAACAGAAAGGCCGCTAAAAACGCCGCTACTTGATAAAAAATCATGCCAGTGATGCCTCCTCATCGAGGTCGGAAATGACCTCACTGACTACCCCACGTCGCGGGCGAAATGCCGAGCCAAAAATCCGCCTTAATCAAAGAAGACCGCTACCGCCGTGATGTTGTCCGGCCCTCCCCGCTCATTACCCACCTCAATCAATCCCCGCACCAACTCCTCTGGTGTCCTCGCCGAGGCCACCAGTTTCTGCAATTCTCCGTGCCCAAAGACTTTGGTCACGCCATCGGTGTAAAACAGGAGCCGTTCCCTTGGAACCATCCGATAGTCAAAGACATCCGCCATCATCGGCTCATTCTGCCCCACGCACCGCGTCAGCGTGTGCTCAAAGTATTCCGGAATATAGGCGTGCTCATCCGGATGCAGCCGCGCCCTTAATTCACGGCTCATCGTGTGATCGTCGGTGAGCTGCACAAAACTGTCCCCGCTCAGCGCAAAAATCCCTGAATCACCCACGTGACCCACCCGCAAGATGCCCCCCGGTAAAAGCTGGGCCACCGTCAAAGTCGTGCCGATGCCCACCTCGGCCCGCACCCGATGCCCCTCGCGACGCACCCGGTCGTTGGCCGTGTAAAACAACCAACCCAAGTCCAGCGGCTGCCCCGCGACCGCCTCCGCCATCATCCCCTGCAACACCTCCACCGCCGTCCGGCTGGCCAAAGCCCCATCAGGGAGACCACCGAGACCATCGGCCACCGCAAAAACGCCCATTTCAGAAGCAAGAAAAAAGGAATCATCGTTGGTCGAGCGCGTGAGGCCGCGATCGGTCAGACCGAACGCTGAAAAAGACTGAAGCAAGGTGAGGCTCATTAAAAAGTTTGGCCGCAGCGACCATGAAACGCGCTCCTGACCCGCCATAGTCCCGATCGCGCGCCGCGTCGGGACGAAGGAG
>DAIQNO010000100.1:6818-8019 GCA_036788355.1 Opitutales bacterium
TGACCCGCCATACCTTAGACGCGCTTTCCAGCGATTGTAAAGCCTTCCCGGACGCCGAGGTGCGACCGTTAACCAACCTCGCACCGCGCGCCCATCCCCCATCGCCCCAGTTGCTAAAAACTTGCCTCCAACCCCGTTGAAATCTCACCATCTCGGCCATGTTGATCCTCCTGACGGGTGCTGGCGGTTTCGTCGGCAGCCACCTTGCCCGAGCACTAACCCGCTTCGGCGGGCGCGTCGTCACCCTTTACCGCCAAAACCGACCCACCGGCGCCGCTGGCCGGGAGGCCCTGCAGGTGGATACGACCGACCCCGCCGCCGTCCAAAGCGCCGTCCTGGAGGTCTTCCCCGATGTCATCATCAACGCCGCCGCCGTCAGCGAACTGGCCGCCGTCGAGGCCGATCCTGGCCTCGCCCTGGCCCTCAACGTCGAGCTACCCCGCGAGCTGGCCCGCCTCGCCCACCACCTCGGCGGTCGCATCATCCACCTCTCAACGGAGCAGGTTTTCGACGGCACGGCAGACAGCTACGCCCCTACCGACCTGCCCGCGCCCCGCCACCTCTACGGCCAGCAGAAGCTCCTCGCCGAGCGGGAAGTCCTGCGCTCCGCCCCAAAATCCGCGGTCGTGCTGCGCCTGCCCCTCATCATGGGCAACAGCCCGTGCGGCGACCGGTCGCCGCACGAAAAACTCCTCCACGACCTGGCCGCCGGGCGTCGCCCCACCCACTGGACCGATGTCCTCCGGCGACCCACCTCCGCCGCCAACATCGCGACCCTGGTCGCCGAACTCGTGGAACGCCCCAACCTCTACGGCCTCTTCCACTGGGCCGGCACCGAAACCGTCAGCCGCGCAGAGTTAGCCACCGCCATCTGGAGCCACTTCAGCGACCACCCGGCCCCCTGGGTAGAAAGCCCGTGCCCCCACGACCACGTTCCCCGCCGCCTCGTCCTGACCTCCCCCAACCTCCTCGGCAAAGTGAAGTGCCAGCCGGCCACCTTAGCCCAGCAGCTCAGCGACCTGGAGGTGCCCTCTGCCCTGCTCGGCCACCCGGCCCTCGCGGCCCTAGGCGTCCGGATGCACACCTCCGCCCGCCTCCGCCAAGGCGTCGACTTCTGAACAACACTAGTGTCCTGCGAGCTAAATCCGCCGCTGAATCCCAGCCCCAACGGGGCGATAGGTGCAACCCGTCTGGCGTCCTG
>DAIQNO010000101.1:0-8009 GCA_036788355.1 Opitutales bacterium
GCAGCCGTTTCCGCCTCCCCAAAAATGGCCCCTAAACGTGCCTGGGGCAGCGCAAAAGCTCTTAGGAAACCACGAGCGTCCTCCAGGTAGCCCCAAGCGAGCTGCTCCAGCGGAAACGGCGACTGCGCCTCCACCGTTAACTCCGCCAACTCGGCCAGCTCGGCCCCCGCCAGACCCTCCGGACGGGGCACCACGAGCGTCACGCAGAGTCCCCCCGGTACCAGCACCGCCCCCGACGAAACCCGCTCCTTCGGCGGCACCACCCCAACCGCAACCACCGGCGGTTCCGACTCCGGAACCCCATCTGCGAGGGCAGCAGGCTTAGGTTGGGCTGGTTTCATGAAAAAAAGTGCGGCGGTCAGGAACAGGTAGAGGTTGGGCAGTGAAAGCGGGTAACCGGTTCCTTAGCCACCTCGTTCCGCGCCAAAGCCAACCACGCCGTCCATTCTGCGAGGGTTGACCAAAAAAACCGACCAGCGCAAGCAGAGTTATCCCGTCACTGTTTTCCTGAGCTTGCCAGTCTGCTAGCCCTGAACCCACCGTCACTGCATTGAAAACCCCCGACGTAAAGCGCCCAACCGCCGCCACCCCCCCACGCACCTCCGAACCAGGCCGCGGCTCCTCGGTCATCCTCCTGCTCAACACCCTCGGCTGGCTGCTGCGCTGGACGCCCGAGGTGCTCTTGCAGGGCCTCAGCGGGCTCTGCGGGGACACCATCTACCGCGTGCTGCCCCGCCGTCGCCGGATCGTCCTGGCCAATCTCCGCCATGCCTTCCCCGAGCTCGGACGCGCTGAGCTGGTGGCCTTGGCCCAGCAATCTTGCCGCCGGATGACCGAGCTGGGCGTCTGGCTGCTCATCGCCCGCCACCTCAGCCCGGCGGCGCTTGCCCGGAGGGTCGCCCTGGCCCCCGGTGCTCTGGAAACCCTCGCCGACACAAAATCCATCAGTCAAGACCCCGAGCCCTCCCCCCAACCAGAGACCCCGACAGCCTCCCGAGCAACTAAAGAGCCGCCAATTGGCACCGTGGTCGCCCTGCCCCACGTCTGCACCGTCGAAATGCTCACCGCTGTGGGCGGCCTGCCGGGTGCCGAAATCCTGCCCCCGGTCGCCATCCTCTACCGCTCCCTCAACCAGCCCTCCCTCGACGCCTGGGTGCGCCACGGACGCGAGCGTTGGGGCTTTCAGCTCTTCGCCCGTGACCACGCCCTCAGCCGGGCCGTCCGACTCCTCCGGCGCGGCGGGATTTTGGGCGTGCTCTTCGACCAGCACACCCTCCATGGCGGCCTCCTGACCACCAGCTTCGACCGCCCCGTCCACGCCAGCCCCGCCTGCGGGCACCTGGCAGCGGGCGGAGCCGCCCGCCTGCTGGTCGCCGTCATCGAACGCGACAGCTTTCTCAGCGCCTACCTCCGCTTTGTCGAACTCCCCACACCCGAGAACGCCCTACACGGCGCCGTACTTCTGGAGCAATGGCTGGAAAACTGGTTGCGCCAAAACCCTGAGCAACGCAGCTCCTGGCTCTGGATGCACCACCGCTGGAAGGCCGAAACCACCCACCGGCAGCCCTTCCGACTCCAAGGCGACCCGGCTGAACTGGCCGCCACCGCCCACTGGCGTGGCTGGGCCACCATCCCCCGCCAGACGCGCTTCTGGGTCGTCCTCCCCCCCGACGCCGCCGAAACTGCCGCCGCGTTGCCCTTTCTAGCCCAGCTTCGCCACAGCCGCCCCGATGCCGCCTTCACCATCGTCGGCACCTCCGCCGCCCTCGCCGAAGCCCAATCCGGCCACCTTCCCGCCGAATCCTGGAGACTCTACCCGCTGAAACGCATCCGCAGCACCTTCCAAGAGTGGTCTTGGGAGTTCCCCGCCGTGGTCGTTAACCTCTGCCCCCGGCCCCGCACCCGTCGCCACCTCGCCGTCCTGCGCGGCCAGCAGACCCTCCACCGCCACCCGCCAAGATGCACCCACCAACCGACCCCCACCCTACCCCAATTCTTCACCACCCACGGCCTCCCCTCCCACAGCGCCTAGCAACCGGCTAGGGTTGCTGACGTTTCCTGTATTGCCGCACGAAATCCGGGTAGAGACGGGTGGTAAGGTAGCGCCAAGTATCGTCACGGCTTAAGCCCGTCCCGGCGATCGCCCGGTCAATCATCGCGTCAAGTTCCCGCCGGTAGAAATCGCGTTCTGAGGCTGGAGCGTGCTTAAATTAGTAGATCAACTCAAGCAGCGCGGTCGTCTGCTTAGCATCCACCACCAAAGAGAGCTTCGAGTGCCGCCACGCGCTCTGCCGGAAGATGCTGCCCACCCCAGGTAAGCTCCGAAAGGCGAAGCGCTTCAATCTGGGCCGAAATGTCCGCCAACGACAGACCGGTCAAACCGACCAGGTCTAGGTTCGATGCTTCGAGCTGGCTTAGCAGGTGAATTCCGTGCCCCTTGAGAATTGCCGCCGACCCAAGGTAGTGTGCCCGCTCACCTGGGCTGGGGGTCTCGACCAACAACACCTCATCCTCAAAACACTGGAGCATCTCGCACGCGACAATCCACTTTGCCACAACCATCGTCAGCTTACGCTGTTTAGCTATCAATTCCGCCTGCAGCTCCGCCAACAGGCGTTTCATGTAAAACCAATCGGAAGTCCGCACATCGGCACCAAAGTCCAAGGCCAGCTCCCGAGTTTTGATTTCTTTTATCGTGAAGAAATCCAAAATTGCTGCTCTGTTGTCAATCCCGACCAGAAAGAAGGTTTCATCGACCCGATACTATGGCACGGGCCTGACCAACGACCGGCGCTGCAGGGCTCAATAAGTCAGCCAAAAATGGGGCTTTCACCGAGCAGAGGTCGCCGGAATCTCCTGTCTTTGAGCCTCTAGCAACTGACCCGCGCCCGTTGTGCCAGGAGGCGTTCAGCGTTGCCGCCCAACACCGCTAAGCGGGTGGCCGGATCCCGGAGCGCGGATTGGGCTTCACCGAGGGCCAGCCGAAAGCCGGGCTGCAGGCTCTGCCGGGGAAACGTCAGCAACGGGTAGTCGCTCCCAAAAAGCACCCGATCTGCCCCAACTTGCGCCACCACCCGCTCAAAAACCGTCGAGTCGTAGAGCAACGGACTGGCTGCGGTGTCATAGAAGCAATTTTGCAGCAGGGCTCGGACGCGGGGGTTGACCTCATACCACGGGAGCCCACCGCCCCAGTGGGCGAAAATGAACGGCACCGCCGGATGGCGCTCCACCATCCGCAGAAAACCCTTCAGCGGCGTCGGTGCCACCGCGACCCGGTGCGGGCCCACTGGGTCGGTCACGTGCAGGTTGATCGGCACGCGAAACCGACTCGCCAGCTCCACCACCGCCGCAAAATCGTCACCCTCATGAGAAAAGCCCTGCACCCCGCCGTGCAACTCCCCCACCCCGGAGAATCCCGCATCCAGACAGCGCTCCAGGTCGTCGAGCGCTACCTTGCCCGCGCTGGGGTTGACGGCGGCGAAGACCGCCACCCGATCGGGGTAAGCCCGCTGGCAGGCCGCCATCCAGGCATTGTGCCAGGCGCAGGTGGCCTGCCGCTGCCAATACCAACCCAGCAGCACCACCCGGTCGATCCCGGCCTGATCGAGGTGCCGCACCATCTCCGATGGGGTCGCCCAACCCTGCCGCGACCGCCGCCCCGCCGGGGCCACGCAGGAAGCCCACCAAGGCTCCCCCTGGGCCGTCGCCCAGGCGGCCGGATCGGCCATCACTGCCGCCGGATACAGGTGGGCGTGAGCATCAATCAGCATCGCGATCCTCCCCCACTTTAGTCTACCCAACCTCGTCCGGCCCGTCCCAGTAAGCGTCCCTTTCAGCACTCTGGCAGCCTCTTTTTCGCTACGCCTCCGTGCCACTCTCCTGAACTGGCAACCCCGATACCGCTTTGGCCGCAGCCCCCGGCCCTTCCACGGGTTTCGGGGCGGGCAGATTGGCAATCCGGCTAATCAGGCCCCTGGGCAGGTGCAGCAGAAACTTCTCAGCGAAATACGGATCGGGGATCAACTCCGCCAGCGGGAAAGTGGTCGCAGGGGTCAGCCACGGCTCCAGTGGCCCCCCTCGCCAGTAAAGCACGCCGTTGGGCAGTGAGTGCTTCCGGCCCGCGCGGACACGACCCTCCACCCAACGGCAGAAATCGGGCAGGTTGGTCACCGCCCGCCCCGTAACGAAGTCAAACTCGCGCTTCACCGTCTCCACGCGCCCGTGGATAAAGGAGACATTCTCCACCCCCAGTTGCTCCGCGATGGCCGCCACCACGCCCAACTTCTTACCCACGGAATCGACCATCACCACGTGCGCCTGGGGGTAGCGCAGGGCCATCACCAAGCCCGGCAGCCCTCCCCCGGTGCCGACATCCAGCACCCGTGCCCCGTGCATCAACTTCAAGACCTTGGTCACCGCCAGGCACGGTGCCAGATGGTGAACCTCCAGGTCGTCGATATCCTTCCGCGAAACCACGTTCACCTTGGCATTCCACTCCCGCATCAGAGCCGCCCACGCCGTCAGTTGCTCCCAACCAGCCGCGTCAATTTCCGGAAACCAGGCCCTGATACGATCCATCAAGCGAGGAAATCGAAAATCCGGGGCTGGGTAAAGGAAACGCCGCCTCCCACCCGCGGAAAATCCCGTCTCGCCGACCTCCACCGCCAAAAAAAGCCGCCCCTTGAAAGGACGGCTCTCCTTAAATCGTTTCTGCGAGGTGCTTTACCCTCGCCAAGGGCTGTCTAGTCCTCGCGGTGGGCCGCGCCCGCAGTCTCACCGCCCGCCCCGGCACCCTCTGCGCCGTCGGGTTTACGGTTGCGCCCCCCACGGCGACCGCGACGGCGGCGCTTGGGCTTCGCATCTTCCCCACCCGCTTCGCTAGTCGCACTGTCCACTGCGGTCATCGGGGTTCCCAAGCGCGGTGGACGGCTCTCCGCCACCCGAGGCGACTTGGCGAGGCCCTCCGCAACGGGCTGGGCGGCGTAGGGCAGCGGCTTACCAGTCGCATCGCGTCGCACCTTGAGCGGCTGGCCGGTTGCAGTTACCGCCGGGCCGCCCGCACGACCCTTACCTGCCGAAGCCTGACCGACGGGCGACTTCTTAGCCGCTGGCGTGGCCTTGCCCGCCGCGGTTTTTTTCCCGAAAAGCCCCTTCAGGCCGCCGAGCAGCTTGGCCAGAAAGCCCTTAGGAGCTTCGGGAGCGGCATCGACCACCTCGCGCCGCTGGGGGCTCCAGTTCGCCACTGCACGCTCACGACCCGGCTCTGCTTGATCCGCAAAGCGCTCCCGACGGGGGCCGCGCGGGCCATCAAAGTCCCGCTTCGCGCGATCTCCAGGTTCGGCACGCTCCGGACGAGGGCCACGATCGGGACGCGGCCCGCGAGCCTCCCGCAGGGGCCTGGGCTCTGCCGAAACTGCAGCCACCTCCCTCGCAACCGGGTCAAAGTCGCCGTCTCCGCTGGCCAAAGCGCGGTCTCCCGCAGCATCCGCCAAGGCTCGGTCATCAAAGCGCGGACGCTGTGGTCGCGGCGCCCGTGGTGCCCGAGCGGCCACCTCCTCCGGCTTTGCTCTAGCCAACGGCCCGCTGACCCGCTCTTCAAAGCTGGCCAACTCCGTGATCTCGCCGGGCTGACCAGAAGCCAGCGACCCCGCCTTCCCAGCCTTGACGCGTCCCCGTGCCAACCGACTGACCTTGACCCCTGCCGCGTCCTTGCGGCTGGTGACATTTTGCAAGATGGAAGGCGGCGGATAAGGCAGGTGGCTATCATCGATCCGGCCCGCAGAACGGGTTGCCGGAGCCGCTGGAGCTTCAGCAACGGCACTCGCCATCGGCATCTCCGGGCGAGCGCTCTCCGATTCCGGTGCAAACTCCGCACCGCTGAGGCTCTCGACTCGCGGTGACGCCATGCCCCCGCTGTCGGCTTCAGAAAAGGTTCCTTGGCTCTGTGACGCCTCGGAGGTCTCCGAAGTAACCGCATCGACGCCAGAGGCGGAAGCCGGTGCGATCGAAACCGAGCGGTAGTGGTCGTCCAACCCCGACGCCGGGGCCGAAATCTCCGCTGCCCCGGCCGCGTGGGCGATTTCTGCTGCTGATGGCGCTTCGACGGGCGACGGAGGCACCTCGACTGGCGACGGTGCGGCCTCGTAAACGCCTCTGGCGAGTCCACGTTGGTGCTCCGCGATGGAAGCCCAAGAGGTGGAGCGGCGGGGGGCATGGTCGGTCAACTCTTCACTGTCCTTCAGTCCGCTGGCTGCGTCTTGACGCGCTGCCGGGTTCAGGGGAGCCTCCGTTAAGGAAGGACTCTCGATTTCATAGGATGGCATGTTCTATCGTGTTTTTTTTGGTTAAGCGGCACCGCCAACAGCCGGAGAGCACCAGCGGTGCCCTGCATCACGGCTCCGGTGCACGGGGGGGTGGCCTTCAGCGCCGTCCCAAGGATGGACCTCGCCGATCAGCGATCACCCTCGGGGTCGCCAAATCCTAACAACCCACTCACAAAAGACCCGACGATTCCGCTTGACGCAAGGCTTTTTCCTGAAAATGCGGAAAGAACCCACCAGGCCCCCCGCAGCCAGCCGACAACCTCAAAACCGCCTCAACGACCGCATTTCGTCCGACTACCAGGCAAGGACAGACCCATCGTAGTGCCAGCAACGGTCCGATTGCTCCGGCGTCAGGTGGTCCAGCACGGAAATCATCCCCGCAATCGACTCCGCCGGTTGCAGCGGCGCCTCCGGCCCACCCATGTCCGTCTGCACCCAACCAGGACTCATCGGAATCACCGCAATTCCTTCCGGATTGAGGTCGGTGGCCAGCATCCGCGCCACCATGTTCAGGCCGGCCTTGCTGACCGAGTAGGGGTAGCCGCCCTTGGGCAGCTCGGTCTTGCTGGCGATCGAGCCCAGCAAGGAACTCATCAGCGCTACCTTCGGGGCCGAACCCGCCCGAATTAGCGGGAGAAACGCCTTGGTGACCATCAACGGCGCCACCGTGTTGACCTCCAGGAGGGCCATCATCCGCTCGGCGGTTACCTCACTCAGCTCCGCCATGTCAGCCACCCCCGCATTGTGAAAAAAGACATCCAGGGCCGAGGTCTGCCGACCAACCGCGGCCACCGCCGACGCAATCGAAGCCGCGTCCGTCACTGCTAGCTCCACTACCCGCTCCGGCCCAATCAGTGCCCTCAACTCCACCGCATCCGCAGGACGCCGACATGTCGCCCACACCGCATCCCCACGGGCCTGGTATTGCCGAACCAACTCCAACCCCAACCCCCGATTAGCCCCAATAATTAAAACGCGCAGTGCCATAACAACAACGACAGACATGACGCTTCGTTCACTGTTGTCAAGCTCGGCGGACAAGAAAACTCCCACTCCCGTCTTTGGTGCGGAAAATGCTGCGGCCAACCGCTTCAGATGCTCTACGCCCATTACCAGACTGCGGAGGAAATCGACTACCAGCTCAGCTACGGGCAATCCGGTCCACCGCGTGACACCATGTATGCCAACTTTGCGCAGGGTGCCTACCGCAGCCGCGCCCAGTTTGACCACCGCCTGGATCAGCTCTACGGGCCAGCCGATCGCCACCGCTTTGATCTCTTTTATACCCCGCACAACCCGCGCCACGCCCCGACGGTGCTCTTCTTCCATGGCGGCGGGTGGCGGTTGAGTGACAAGTTTTTCGCCAACTTCTACGCCGAGGGCTACTGCCCGCACGGGGTCAACTTCATCGCCGCCACTTACGGCTTTCTCCCGCAGTTCACCCTTCCGGAAATCGTCGAGCACGCCCGCCGCTGCGCCCAGCACGTCTGGGAACAAGCCGACGTGCTGGGCCTCGACCGGCGGCGCCTGGTGCTGTCGGGCAATTCCGCCGGTGCCCACCTGGCGGCCCACGTCTGGCAGACCCACTGGGCGGAACGCGGATTGCCCGAGGTGCCGTTCCAGGGGGCCATCCTCTTTTCCGGCATGTATGACGTTTTTGCCAACTACTACGCCTCCGGCTGGCGG
>DAIQNO010000102.1:0-7983 GCA_036788355.1 Opitutales bacterium
AGAGGACCCATTCTCGGAAGGGCTCGAAGACAACCCACGCCTTACCACAAGCCCTGGGTGGAGCGACGCAGGAGCGCAACCCTGGGAAAACGGTTGGCCCGACCATCAAAGTCCTGAAAGGACGACACCCCGATGGCGCCATCATCCCAAAATTTTACCCGATTCGATCAAGTTCACCCGCGCCGATCTTTCTGCCGCCCTTTCAGGGCTTTGAACCTTGAAGGCCGATAAACCCAGGGTTGCGCTTCGCTGCACCCTGGGCTAAGCCCTTTCGCCCCGTTGGGGCTGGGATTCAGCGGCGGACTTACCTCGCAGGACACTAGCGGTCTGTGGGGACTGTTGCCCTACCCGGACAAGGGCGGAAAGGCGTTGCGATGGGGTAATCCTTACCCTTGCGTGGTATTGAGTTTCCAGGCGGCAGACAGGAGGGCTTCCTTGGTGGGGGCGTCGGGGGCATAGGGGGTTGGGTCGGTGAGGCCAGCGAGGTGGAAGGCTTCGCGGCGTTCAACGCAGGTGGCGCAGCGTCCGCAGTGCAGGGTGCCGCCCCGGTAGCAAGACCAGGTGTGCTCGAAAGGGACCCCCAGGGTGGCTCCGTGGCGGACGATGGCGGCCTTATCGAGGTCGATGAAGGGTCGGTCGAGGCGGAGGGGGTGCCAGTCGCTGAGGGCGAGGGCGGCTTGCATGGCCTCGGCGAAGGCGGGGCGGCAGTCGGGGTAGATGGCGTGGTCGCCGGCGTGGGCGGCGTAGGTGATGCTTTCGGCCTGCAGGGTGATGGCCCAGGCTCCGGCGAGGGCCAGCAGCACCATGTTGCGGTTGGGCACGACGGTGGCCCGCATCGAGGGCTCGGTGTAGTGGCCGTCGGGCACCTCGACGGAGCGGTCGGTGAGGGCGCTGCCCATCAGCAGCGAGCCGAGGCTGGTGATGTCCACGACGCGGTGTTCCACCCCGAGACCTGCGGCCAGGAGGTGGGCGCTGTCGAGCTCCCGGAGGTGGCGTTGGCCGTAGTCCACGCTCAGCGCGAAGACTTCGTGGCCAGCGCGGACGAGGTGGTAGAGCAACACCGAGGAGTCGAGACCCCCAGAATAAATCAGGACGGTTTTCACCGATTAGAGGTGGTGGATTTTGGCAGTGGAGTCAACGCCGGGGTCGGCATTGGACGCTTCATCGCCGGAGGCTCGGGGCGGTGTCGGGATGGCGTTCTCCCAGGGCAGTTCCTGGAGGGCCGCCCAACGGAGCTTGCCCAGCTCTGTCCTCGGCAGGGCGTGAAGGAGGAGCCAGCGGCGGGGCAGCTTCCAGGGGGCGACGCGCTGGCGCAGGGGCCGGGCGAGGGACTCCACGAGGGTGCTGGGGTCGGCCTCCGGGTTGCTCGGCACGGCGGCGCAGACAGGCAGTTGGCCCCAGTAGGCATCGGGGAGCCCGACGACGGCCACGTCGCGGAGGGCGCCGGTCGCCAGCAGCAGGCCCTCCAGCTCGGCAGGATCGGTTTTTTCGCCGCCCGAGACGATCAGCCGGTCAGCGCGCCCCAGCACAACCAGGCGGCCTTGTGCATCCCACCGGGCAAGGTCTCCGGTGGGGTAGGGTTGGGCGATCGGGGCAGGTGGCCACCAGCCCAGGGCCAGGGCCGGGCCGCTGAGGAGCACCTCGCCGCCGGGGCTCAGCTCGGCAGTCCAGTGGGGCAGAATCTGGGCGCCGATCGCAGCCGGAGCTTCCGGGCGGGAGTGGATCTCGGGGTCGGGGTCGCCCGAAGCGGTCAGCTGGTCAACGGAAACCTGGCCCAAGGCGACGGTGGCGGCGGCTTCGGTTAAGCCGTAGGTGACGACCGCCCGGATGCCGTGTCGGCGGGCCTGCTCGGCGAGATCGGAGGGGGGCGGCCCACCGCCGATCAGGACGCAGTCCGCCGCGGCCAGGGCTTCCGGCCCGCCCGCTTGGCCCAGCCAGCGTTGCCACTGGGTGCCGACGCAGGAGAGGTGGGTGCCCCGCACCGCGGCGGTCGATGGGGTCTCGCGGGGGTCGAGGAGTCGCAGTCGCCCGCCCGTCCGCAGGCTGCGCCAGACGGTCATCCAACCGCCGATGTGGTGGATGGGCAGGGGGCAGGCGGTGTCGAGGTGGGCCAGTCGAAAATGGCGCTGGTAGCCCGCTGCGGCGGCATCCAGGGTCGCGACGGAATGGCGGGCCAGGCGAAACTTTCCGGTGGAGCCTCCAGTGGGCAGCCAAAGTTCGGGAGCGGCGTTGCCCGGTGGGGGGTGGTTAGGATCAAGGCCGTTGAACTCGGAGTCGCCGCCGAGAGGCCAGGCCGGGCCTTGCGGGCGGAAGGCCTGACGAAATTGCGCGGTTTCGCCGGGTGAGGTGAGGGTAGCCGCGGGGATTGCGTGGGAGGCCAGCGGGGTGGAGTTGGCTTCGGTCAGGAGCTGGGTGTTTTCTGGCAGCACCTGGGCGGCCCGGAGCCATTCCTCGGCCTCCCATTGCGGATTGCCGAAGATGGCCGTGCGCCCGGCGTCCACGGTGGCGATCACCTGGGAGAGGTAGGCCACGCGGCCCGCGGTCGTGACCAAGACCGGCCCGTCGGGCAGCGTCCGTAACGTCGCCTGAGCTGAGTGGTAGCACGCCGCCGCCTCCTCAACCGCGGCCCCCAGCCAGTGGCGCAATTGGGCCTCCTGGCTTGGCCAGAGCGGTGAGGGCCTGGAAAGGGGGCGGCTGGGCATGGTGACAATGACGGGGCGTTGATCGGGGCGACCAGGTGGGGAAGTTTCCCCTTTCAAGAGCCGGGGCATGGCGATGCTGACGGCCTAGGGTGCCAGGAATGCAGGTGGCGTTGCCAATTGAGGGCGTTGTGAATCGGGGGTAGGTCGGTGGTGATCGGTTGTAGGCGGGTCGTGTCGATGGGAGGCTTGGAAAGGTGGCTGGGAAGAGAGTTTCGATGGAGAAAAGGGGTCGTCGGCGAGGTTCTTTTCCAGGGTTATGACCCTAAAAGAGGCACCAGGTGGCTGCGGGGCGATTTTTCTGTTTAACTTTCCGGTTTTGGCTCCGATCCTAGGGATTGCCAGTTAGCCGGTCAGTTTAGGCTTGCGGCGCGTGTTTCGGCAAGAAAACCTCAACCCAACGGATCGTCCGCAAGAGCCATGCTTCGCAAAATTTGTTTCATCAACTACAAGGGTGGGGTCGGCAAGACGTCGCTGATCGTCAACGTGGCTGCCTGCTTGGCGGAAAAGGGCAAGAGGGTGCTGCTTTTCGACTTGGACACCCAGTCCAACGCCAGCATCTGGCTGATGCGGCTGGATCGCTGGAACACCCTCAACATCACGGGAAAAGGGGGCATTTACTCGATTTTTGAACCGGGTGAGGAGCGCATTAAGGATATCGTGGTGAAAGATGTCGTGCAGAGCAAGACCGGTGAACGGGTTCTGCCGGGCTTGGACATCGTGCCGACGACTTTTACGTGGGTGGACATCGAGGCGGAGCACCGCGGGAGCCCTGACGAGCCGCACTACCTGAAGTTTTACAAGCAACTGGCCGAGGTCGAGAAGGACTACGATTATGTCGTGTTCGACTGCCCGCCGAACATCCTCAACGCCTCTCAGTGTGGGGTTTTCGGCAGCAACGAGATGTATGTGCCGGCCAATCCCGACGCGCTGAGCTTGATCGGCTTCACGCTGTTGGTGGAAAAGCTGCTCTTGTTTCACAAGCGCTCGGCGAGTTTCCGGGTGAGCGGGATGGGCAATCCGGCGCACGTGAAGGGCATCATCTTCAACTCGATCAAGTCCAACGTCGATATTGAGGTTCCGAAGATGCGGATGCAGCTGCGGCTCAATCAGTTCCGGAATCAGAAGCGGGTGGCACCCTCGGCCAAGATTTTCGAGGCGCAGATTCGCGATGCGACGGTAGTGCGCCGCGCAGTGACGCTGGGCCTGCCGGTAAACCTGGTGGGTCAGGTTGCCAAGGACGATGACAGCGTGCTGAGTGATTATTATCAGCTTTCGGCAGAGCTTGACCGGCACGTCGATCTCATCTGAACTTTGGGATTTAGCCTCCCGACCCCCTTGCCATGGCAGTTGAAAAATCATTTCGCGACCCTCCCAAGCCGATTCGGCGCTACGGCAAGGCCGAGTGGGATGGCGTGCGCTTTGGCTTCGCCACCTCGTTGATGGTCGATACCAAGCTGAATGCGCTGGCGCAGAACCTGGAGTTGCCGGAGTGGCCGTTGCGCGGGGAAAACGAGACGCCGTCCAAGTATATCGACTTTTCCTGGGAGGAGTTGAACGATCTTCCGGGGCTGGCGGGCCGCCCGGAGCGGATTGATCAGTTGGTGCATATTCTGACGGAAACGCAGTCTTTCGACGATCCTTTCGGGGATATGGTGGCGACGGTCGATGCGGCGGCGATCAAGGATACCAGTCTGACGAAAAACCTGGCTTTTTTGGGCATCGATGAGAACTTTCCGCTGCGGCTTTGCGGGTTGTCGGCGGAGACGCTGGAGTTTTGCCAGGCGGAGAATATCCAGACCATCGGCGGTTTTGCTTATTTCTCCCAAAACATGGCGCAGAATGTCATTGTCGGTGGGGATTTCCGGGAGTTGCTGAACGCGATTTCCAGTGCGGATGGCCATCGGTTGGCGATCTACATTCCGTTCCGACCGGGGGCCAAGGGGCTGCACTTTCCGGAGGCTGTGGGGTTGCTGCTGAACCAGCTCAGCGACAACGAAAAGGCGTCTCTGCTCAAGAAATACGGGTTTAAGCTGACTGCTTCGGAGGCGGCCAAGGCGACGCTTTCCAAGGAGATGCTGGCGCAGTTGGAGGACATCATCGTCGAGCGGGTGGGCGAATTGGCGGCGGTTTTCCCGGAGCAGGTGGCGGAGATTTACAAGAGCCTGCAGCGCGGGGTAAAGATCGAGCGCTGTTTCATGTCGATCAATAACCCCGAGAAAGAGGCCATCTGCGTGCCGCTGGCGCGCCGTTTCTTCACCGAATCGGCAGTGACGTTGCGCAGCTCGCTGGGGGAACCAAAGAAACCAGGTTTCTTAGGCCGCCTTTTTGGTCGGAGTTAGGTGTTGAGTTTGCGGAATGAGTGAAGAACGTCCGGACTGGCGGGAGCAGATCCAGTTGCGAGCGTCGCATCGGCTGATGGCGGCGCAGTCGCTGGAGACCCGGCGGGTTATTTCGGAGGTGATCCGCAAGAGCCGGGCACCGTTCCAGTATGCGCGGCGGTTGACGCCGCGGGAGATGGACGAGCTGGAGAACTCCCTGCGGGAGCTGGAGGCGCAGCTTCTAGCGCGGGAGCTGGAAATCAACCGACGGGAGGCGGCGGTGGCCGAGCTGGAGCGGGACGCGCTAGAGACCCAGGCGCTGCTGAAGGCCAAGGATAGCCTGGTGAATGCCCGGATGCTGGAGGTGGCCCGGCAGTTGGAGGGCACTTCGGGCCTGCCGCCGACGGAGCGCCGGGCCCTGGATGAGCTGGAGCAGCGGTTGGCGGAGCGGGAGCGTGCTTTGGTGGTCGCTCGGCAGGAAATCAAGGCCCGCGAGGCGTTTTTGGAGCACGCGGAGAACACGCTTTTCGAGAAGACGATGCAGCAGCAGGAGCGTGAGGCGGCTCTGGAGCAGCAACTGGCGGAGTTGGAGTTCAAGATCGCGACCTGGCAGCAGCTCGCTGGCGAGGGTGGGGCTGCGGACTCGCAAGACGCGGCTGGCCGGGAAGACGGGGTGGCAGAGGTGGCGGTCGAGGCGGGCTCTGATCGGGTGTCAGAGCGGGAAACGGAGCGGTAATCGGGTGGTGGGGTGCCGGTTGGCGGCTTCCGGGGTGGTGGTGCTGCGGTAGGGTTGGGTCTTTACGGCAGCGCGGGTCTGGTGCATGGTGCGCGGTATGAAGATCGTGGTGGTGGGCGCGGGGGAGGTGGGGCGGCATCTGTGTCTGACGTTGAGCGAGCAGCGGCACGATGTGACGGTCGTGGAAACCACGGCGGAGACGGCTTCGGAGCTGGATGAGACGCAGAACATCCGGGTGGTGACGGGTAATGGGGCCAGTGCGAAGGTGTTGCAGCGGGCCGGGGCGGCCACCTGCGACTTTTTCCTGGCGTTGACCAGTGATGACAGCAGCAACCTGCTGGCCTCGTCGTTGGCCAAGGCGTTGGGGGCGAAGGCGACGATCGCCCGGATCCACGACCAGACCTACACCGACACTTCTTTGGTGAATTACCAGCTCCATTTTGGGATCGACTACCTGATTAACCCGGAGGCGTTGGCGGCGGTCGCTTTAGCCAAGGCCATCCGCAACCCTGGGCGGGTGGCGGTGGAGAACTTTGCGCGGGGGGAGGTCGAGGTGCAGCAGTTTGTCGTGGGTGAGCGGGCGCGGGTGGTGGGTAAGACGTTGCGGGAGCTGAAGCTACCGCCGGGGGTGCGCCTGGGGGTGATTACCCGGGAGGGGCGGGCCAGCGTGCCGACGGCCAACAGCGTGCTGGAGCCGGGGGACGTGGCGACGGTGGTGGGGCCGCCGGATACCCTGTTTGAGCTGCGTCCGCGCTTTGAGCCGCAGACCAGGGCCTCGGGACAGGCCAAGATCGTCCTCTTCGGTGGGTCAGAGGCGGCCATCGCGCTGGTGCGGTTGTTGAAGGCGCCGCGGTTTAAGTTGCGGTTGATCGAGAGTGACCGCGACCGCTGCCGGGCCTTGGCGGAGACGTTTCCGGAGGTCACGGTGATCCATGGCACGGCCACCTCCTTGCGGCTGCTGGAGGAGGAGCAGGTGGGGAGCGCGGACACTTTTGTGGCCTGCACGAAGGATGATGAGGTGAACATCATGACGTGCCTGCAGGCGCGGAAACTGGGGGTGAAGCAGGTGATGTTGATCTTTAACAAGCCGGATTATGAGGGGGTTTTGAGTGAGTTGAAGGACAGCCTGGGGGTGGAGCTGGCGATTTCGCCGCGGCAGGCGACGACGGCGGAGGTGGTGCGCTTTTTGTCGAAGCGCAGTTGGCATGAATTGGCGTCACTGCCCAATGGGGCGGGTAAGATTCTGGAGTTGCGGGTTTCGAGTCGTTCAGCGGCGATCCACCGGCCCTTGCGGGAGGTGCCGTTGCCGCCGGGTTGCGTGATTATCGTGCTGATGCACCGTTTCCAGAGTCGGGTGCCGGGGGCGGATGACAAATTGGTGCCCAACGATCGGGTGGTAGTCATTTTGCAGGAGGGGTCGGTGGGGCCGTTGGTAGAGCTGCTGTGTGGTGATGATGGCGAAGAGTAGGAGCAGGAGGGGAAAGGGGAAAGGGGAAAGGCGCAAGGCAATGGGGGAGTTCCCGTAGGTGGGAGGTGGGAGTGGGGGCGTTGATTTCCTTTAATTTGGTGGTTGCGCTGAGTTATTTTGTGGTTTTTATCCGAGGAGTGCGGTTGCGGTGTTCTGATTGGCACGTCAGTTGCTGGAATAATTTTGGTTGTCCGAGTCAGCGTGCTGGCGAGGGCTTTTCTTTTAACCCTGAACTTAACCTTCCTTGCATCCTATGAAATCGATCGTATCTAACTGGAAAACACTGCTGGCTTTGGCCGGGGCGGTGGCAGCCTTCGGCATGTTGCCGTCGGGCCTGCTGGCCCAGCCCGCCAGCCTCACGGAGGCCGCTGCTACGGCGGAGGCCATGGTTGATGAAGCGGCGTCGGCAGTCACCGACATGATGGACGTGGCGGACGAGGAGGCAGCCGCTTTGGCAGAGGCGATTGCCAGTCTGGAGGCTTCTTTGAAAGGGGGGGCAACCCCGGATGAGGATTATCTGGCCCTGGTGGAGACCTACGGTGCAACCTTCGACTTCTTTACAACGAGCACGTTGTGGACGTTGATTGCGGCGGCTTTGGTGTTCCTGATGCACCTTGGTTTTGCGACCCTGGAGACGGGTCTGACGCAGTCGAAGAATACGGTAAACATTCTGTTCAAGAATGTCTTTATCATCTGCATGGGCCTGGTGACTTACGCGATTCTGGGCTTCAATACGATGTATCCGTTTGATGCTGGGAT
>DAIQNO010000103.1:0-7903 GCA_036788355.1 Opitutales bacterium
GTCTGCCAGTCGGGAATTCGTGCGACCAAGGCGGCCCAGTTGGCGTTGCGGATCGGGAAGAACCCGGTGGCCGTGATGGAGGGTGGCACAGAGCGCTGGGCGTCGCTCAACCTGCCGATGGAGCGGGTTTCCGGCGCGATCAGCCTGGAGCGGCAGGTACGGATTGCGGCAGGCGCGATGGCTGCTTTGGGCAGTCTGCTGGCCCTGACCACCGGTCAGATGGGCTGGGTGGTGGTGCCGTTGTTCATCGGCAGCGGACTGGTCTTTGCGGGATTTTCTAACTGGTGCGGGATGGCGATGGTGCTGGCCAAGATGCCGTGGAACCGCTGAATTAACGGCGTTGCCAGGCAGCGGTTGAGCGTCCGACGGCGGATGATCGGCCACCGATTTACGCCGTGAGGTCGCGGACGAAGCGGGCGCGGTCTGGGGCGCGGTAAAAGGCCGAGCCGGCCACGAGGGTGTCGGCGCCAGCCTCCCGGCAGAGCAGGCCAGTTCTGGCATCGACGCCGCCATCGACTTCCAGGCGGAAGGTCAGGCCGTGGGAAAGACGGCGGGCGTGAAGTGCAGCAATCTTCGGCAGGACATCGGTGCGGAAACTCTGGCCGCCAAAGCCCGGCTGGACGGTCATCAAGAGAGCCAGGTCGAGCTGACCAAGGAAGGGGTCGAGGGCCTCGATCGGGGTGTCAGGATTGATCGCCAGGCCCACGGCGCAACCGAGATTGCGGATGGTAGTGAGGGTCCGGGCGAGGTCGTAGTCAGGCTCCGTGGCGGCAGGCTCCGTGTGGATGGTGATGCCATCGGCCCCTGCTTCCGCGAAAGCCTGGAGATAACGGTCGGGTCGGGACAGCATCAGGTGAACGTCGAAATACAGGTGGCAGGCGGGTCGCAGGGCAGCCACGGTCTGCGGGCCGAAGGTCAGGTTGGGCACAAAGTGGCCGTCCATCAGGTCGAGGTGCAGCCAGGACACCCCCGGAATCGCCTGGGCCTCCAGGGCACTGTCGCGCAGGGCACCGTGGTCTCCGGCGAGGAGCGAGGGGGCGACAAGGCAAGTATGGGGGCTCCAACTGGCAACCATGGCCTTGAGGTTGCCCGAAGTTCACCGCCAGTGCGAGCACCGATTCAGCCAGTGGTCGGCGGGGGCGAAATGCCCAAGGTGGTGCTCCAAGGCGGTTCAAGGTGACGCGTCAGACAGTGCCTGGCAGCTAAGCCCGCAGGGTGGCCTGGAGAACCGCAGGCATCAGGTCGTTCTGTTCTTCGATCCGTAGCATCCGGATGTCGCGCACCGAGGCTGAAAACCAGGGGAGTGAACGGGCGCAATCCATCACTGCGAGGGTGCAGGTCACGGCATTGACCTGTTCTTGCCCAAAATAGACGCTACCTTGTTGTCAATCGAAACCATATTTTCTGAGTACGGCCTTGATGTCAGCGTAAGCATTGTTCCACGAGTCGTTTTCGTAAAGCCTCTTGAGAGACTCCGTATCCATATCGAAAGCGATGGCATACATGCGGGTTTTCTCTTTCCTGAAGGGCGACAACGGCCTCTGTGCCGCTGCCGGGGATTTTTCGGCAACGTGGGGCATCGCGTCGATCAAACTACTCATTCACGAAGCCTGGGAGGAGAACGCCCAAAGTGCAATGGTAAAGGCCGGTGGTCGCCGGGATCGGATTTTCTGGGTAAGGCTTGCGGGGGGCAGAGTTGGGGTTCAGCGTGCCGGTTGATCTGAGTTGTGGGCGTGTTGAACTATGGAATCGGCCAGTGCCATTGAGCGGCTTCGCGAACTAAGCCACCCCGGCTCGGGTTGGGATCCGCTGATCGACGTGGTCTTTTTTATCGCGTCGTCGCTGGTGATTATCTGGCGGCTAGAGGCCATCAGTGCGCGGGGAGTGCAGGGGACAATTCTCGGAACATTGTTTATGCCCTACTTTTCGGGGTTGGGGAACTTGCTTTTTGTTTTCGTGGTGTTGAGGACCGGGGGCGAGGGGGAGGAGATTCTGATCAACTGCGTGGTCAATAATGCCACCAACATCACCCTGATCGTGGGGGTCTGCGGGTTGATCTGGCCGTTGACTTTGGGCGCCAAGGCCCTGGCGGCCCGGCAGTCCCGCAGTAACGCCAAGACCCCGGCCAAGCAGGCGGCACGGGGCCGGGCGGCGGCGGCTCAGCGGTCGCCCAGAGGGGGGAAGGAGGCGGGCAATGTCACGGAGCGGCGAGAGACGCGGCTGAATCAGCTCTCGCTGGTCTTTACGATGCTGGCGATGTTGTTTTTTACGGGGATTACCTGGGCATTGGCGAGTGATGGGGGGTTGTCGGGTGGCGATGGCTGGACGTTGATTGCGCTGTTCCTGTTTTGGCAGGCATATCACGTTTTCGATGTGTTGAAGGAGAATGTGCGGAAGGGATCCTCTTGGCATCCGCTGATTTTGGTGGACTTGGCAATGGTGGCGGCGGCCAGCTTCGTGCTCTACTTGAGTGTGGAGTGGCTGGTGGAGTGGCTGATGTCCTCGACTTCAGATTTCTTTAACGCGGGGCAACTCGGGTTGCTGACCGGCTTGCTGATGGTGCTGCCCAACGGGATCGTCGCGGTGTTTTACTCCGCCCGGCGCCGCCCGGAAGTGGTGCTTTCATCGCAATTTGGGGATGCTCATATCTGCATCCCGCTGTGCATCGGCCTCTATGCCGCGATGGCCCCGATGACGGTCTCGGATAGCTCCTTGCGGGGGCTGTTGTTCATTGCGGGGCTGTGCCTGGTCAACCTGGCGTCTTTGGCTCTCTTTGGACGGATCCATCGCTGGACGGCCGGGGTGCTGGTGGCGGCCTACGCGGTGGCACTGCCCTATTTTACCTGACGAGTGCCACCCTCGGATGGAGGCCACTCAAAAATGGGCACCTTCAGCCGGCCGTGCGGAGGGGGCGGTGCAGGGTGTCCTTGAGGCGGTCGAGGATGCCGTTGATGAAGCGCTTCGAGTCTGGCCCGGAGAAGGTCTTGGCGAGGTCGATGGCTTCGTTAATAGAAACGATCGGCGGGATGTCGAGGCGGTAGTGCAGCTCGTAGATGGCGAGGCGCAGGATGGCGAGATCGACTTTGGCGATGCGGTGAAGGCTCCAGTTTTGGGCGTGGCGCTCGATGATGGCGTCGCACTCCTGCCGGTGTTGCCAGGCGCCGTCGGCCAGTTCTTCGGCGAAGCCGTAGTAGGAGCGGGGTTGCGGTTGGTTTTCGAAGAAGGAGTAGAACGCGTCGCGGAGGTCGTCGGTGGGTGAGGCCTCCAGCATGTAGAGCATCTGCATCGCGGCGATGCGGTTCTGGCGGCGCTTATTGGCGGGCTTGTGGGCCTGGGCGTGCGACCCTGCCGCTCCTCCGGCGGTCTGCGTGGCCTCGTCGTCCTCCGCCTCGTAGGACGGGAGGTCGGGGACGAGGTCCGGGGCCTGCTGAGGGGTCTCGTCGGAAGGGTATTGGGGCCGTGGTGAGGGCATCGTGAATAGGATCTCTCAGCAGAAGCTGGGGGGCGCAGGGTGGAAAGATGGGGGCTCGGCGCAGCAGAGCGGAACGGTCGTAATCGGGCGAGCGTCCGGGTGGGCTTAATTTCCGAGCTCGGTGGGGCCAGGTTTCCGGGGCTTGCTGGCTTTCAGTGACTTCGTCGAAGCACCCCCTTTGGCCATCGCGGCGGACTTCCCGACTTGGGCCGTTTCCGCCGCTTCTTGGTCCGTCTGGGCAAGATCGAGCGCATCGAGGCGTTCCATCCAACTGACTTTCAGGGCGGCCATTTCGAGGGCGGCGTGGGCAAACTCGCGCCCGCGGTCGTGGTGTCCGGTGATCCGGGCCTCCGCCTGGGCCTGGTTATGCACGGTAATGACGCCGTTGATGACCGGCACCTCGGTGCGGGTGCTGACATCATGAAAGGCGTGTGCGGTGGAGTGCGCGATCACGTCGTGGTGATTGGTGTCGCCCGCGATCACCAGCCCCAGGGCGATGATGGCGTCAAACTGGCCGCTCAGGGCGCTGACGTGGGCCGCGTAGGGCAACTCATGGGAGCCGGGCACCCGCACCACCTCGATGTTCTCGGCAGGCACCCCGTGTTCCCGCAGGGTGGCGGTGGTGCGGCGCAGCAGCTCATCCAGCAGCTCGGGATTGTAGCGGGCGGCCACGATGCAGAAAAAGAGGTCTTCGGCGGTCAGTTCAGGTGCTTTCGGCGGGTGGGCACTCATAGAAAAAGGCGGATGCGGGCGGGTGAGGTCGAAAGTTAGCCCTTGGTCCCAGAAAAACCGGTAACGCGGAACGGGGCAAGGAATACGTCACCTAGGATGGTCGCGAGGTCATTGGATTTAGCTGCCGGGACGGTGGAAGAGATCCAGAATCAGGCAACCTAGCCCGCACCGGGGCCGCTTCCAAGGATAATCCGGGAGAATCCGCTCACCGGAGAGAAAGTCTGAAGCCGGCGGAATCCGGGTGATAGATCGCCCGTCTTGCCTCCAAGTACCCGCCTTGGGTGCCGATCGGCCTTCCCGAAAGTCCCACTTCCACGCTTGCGCCCTGCGGCGCGGGGCGTTGATTGACTGCTATGGCGAAGGACTGGCTGGAAGGCGTGGCGGACGAGTATGACGTGGTGGTGATCGGCAGCGGGCTGGGCGGGCTGACGGCGGCCAACACCCTCGGCAAGATGGGCCGCCGGGTGCTGGTCGTCGAGCACCACTACCAATACGGCGGCCTGGCAACGTGGTTTAAGCGTCCGGGACGCCACACTTTCGACATTTCGCTGCACGGCTTTCCCGTCGGCATGAAAAAGAGCCTCCGCCGTTACTGGAATGCCGACATTGCCGACCGCATCCGCCAGGTCCACCGCGTGCGATTCATCAACCCCCAGTTCGACATCGAAACCACCTTTACCCGCGACGACTTTACCCGGATCTTCGTGGAGCGCTTTGGGGTGCCGCAACCACAGGTGGAAGCCTTTTACGACCACCTCGCGGCCATGAACTACTACGACCGCGACTCCCGCACCACCAAGCAGCTCTTTGAGGAGTTTTTTCCGGGGCGCAACGATGTCCACCGCCTGCTGATGGAGCCCATCACCTATGCCAACGGGTCGAGCTGGGACGACCCGGCCATCACCTACGGCATCGTCTTCAGTAACTTCATGTCCAAGGGCGTTTACATCTACCAAGGCGGCACCGACGACATGATCCAGCGGATGGAGGCCGAGTTGGCCAGCCACGGGGTGACGCTGCGCAAGAACGTCCTCGCGACCCGCCTGGAGGTCGCCACCACCGGCACGGGCCGCCGGGTCGAGGGCATCTGGCTGACGCCCCGCGGGGGTGAGCCGCGCCGCATCCGCTGCCGGGCGGTGGTGTCTAACGCCAACATCAAGAACACCATCTTCGAGCTGGCCGGGGCAGAGCACTTTGACCCGCAGTTTGCCGCCGAAGCCCAGGCCGTCCGCGTCAATAGCAGCAGTTGCCAGGTTTACCTCGGCATTAAGCGCGGGGAAAGCATCCCGGACATCGGCGAGCTGGTCTTTACCTCCGAGGCACCGACCTTTTCCAGCGACGAGGTGATGGACTTTCGCACCAGCAGCCGGACCTTCTCGGTTTACTACCCCGAGACCCGCCCGCAACTGCCGGAGCCCCGCTACGCCGTCGTGGCCAGCCTCAACGCAAAATGGGGCGACTGGGCCGACCTCTCTGACGAGGACTACGCCGCCGCCAAGGAGCGCCTCTGTGAGGAGGCGATCACCGGCCTGGAGCGTTTCATCCCCGATGTCCGGGCCAAGCTCGACCACGTCGAGGCCGCCACCCCGCGCACCATGAAGCACTACGTCCGCCACTTTGAGGGCACCAGCTTTGGCACCAAGTTCGAGGGGCTCAAGGTCTCCATGGAGCTGCCCGAGCAACTCCCCGGCCTCTACCACGCTGGCAGCGTCGGCATCATCATGTCGGGCTGGCTGGGCACCATCAACTACGGGGTCATCGTGGCCAACAAGCTCGATAGCTGGCTCGGCCTGGCGCGATAGGTCGGAAAATTGGGGTCGAGGGGGCGTCTGGGGCATCCGGGTCAATCTAGGTGCAGTGGTTTAGCGGTCTAGTCTTCCGGGCGCTCACCGTGCGGCGCCATTTTAACCAGCCGAGGCTCAAAGCGGGCGAGGGTCTCGACGAGGTCTTCTTGGGCCGCCATCACCCGCTCGATGTCCTTGTAAACCATCGGCACTTCGTCGAGCCCGGCCGACAGCAGGGTGACGTTGCGGTCGGCCAGGTGCTTTTGGACGTCCTCCCAGTTAAAGGTCTGGTTGGCCTTGGTGCGGCTCATCACGCGGCCCGCGCCGTGGGAGGCAGAGCCCAGCGAGTCGGGAATGCCCTTGCCGCGCACGAGAAAGGCCGGGCTGGCCATCGAGCCAGGGATGATGCCGAGCACCCCAAGGTGCGCCGGCGTGGCCCCCTTGCGGTGGACGACGACCTCTTGCCCAAAGTGGGTTTCCTTCCACGCGAAGTTGTGGTGGTTCTCCACGTCCAGCAGCACCTGGGCTCCGAGGTGTTCCGCAATGTGGCGATGGATGCAGGCGTGATTGGCGGCGGCATAGTCCCCCATCAGGTTCATCGCGGCCCAGTATTCCTGGCCCTCAGCGGTGTCCAGGCCCAGCCAGGCGAGGTGGCTGAGTTCGCGGGGCAGGTCAGGGTGTTGCTCCTCGGCCAATTTACAGTAGTGGCTGCACACCGCGGCTCCGGTGCCCCGGCTGCCGCTATGGCTGAGCAGGGCCAGGTGCTGGCCGGGCGGCAGTCCCAGGGCCGCCGCTTCAACCTCCCCAACGCTAAAGACGCCGAACTCCACAAAGTGGTTCCCACTGCCGCTGGTGCCGAGTTGACCCCAGGCACGATCCTTATTTTGGCGCGTGACCGGGGAAACCGTCCAGTCGCGGTCCATCACGTCATGCTCCCGGCGTTGCTTGAAAGTGGCCCCCACGCCAAAGCGGGTCTCGGCTTCGATGGCTTTCGTGAGGCGTTGGCGACCACGGGCGTCCTCCAGCTCGCGCCAGGGGTAGTCGAGCACGGTGAGCTTCATCCGGCAGGCAATATCCACCCCGACGGCGTAGGGCACCACGACGTTCTCTGTGGCCAAGACGCCGCCGATGGGCAGGCCGTAGCCGACGTGGGCGTCCGGCATCAGGGCGCCCGCCACACTGACCGGCAACTGGCAGGCATTCCGCATCTGATCGATCGCCTTGGGGTCGATATCGGTGCCCCATTGCCGCCAGGGAGCCGCCGTTTCCCGCGGGGTAAACCGAGGCACCTCCAGGCACGCGGCCAGGGCACCCAGGATCGCGTCACCCTTCCACGCCGCCGGATCCGCACAGACCGCCGCGATGCGCTCGCGCAGCTCATCGCCGGTCAGTTTCGCCTCCCCCGCCAGGCGGTTGATCGCCTGGTAGGTCAGGTGGCGCGGCTCGCCCGCAGGGATGCCCAGTTGTCGGAGATCTTCAGTTTTCATCGCATTTTAGGTAGTCAAATCAGGAATCGTCGAAAATAAGGTGGCAGGAATGAAACCCAGGATGATGACCCGAGGGGCGGACACGGCCTCCCCCCTGGTGGGGGACTCCGCCGTGGCCGCGACTAAATCCCGGATGGTGAGTCGAAGAGGGGATAGGGTTGGTCGTCTTCACGTCGAAAACTTAGTCTACCAGAAAGCCACCCCCGACGCCAGACCTCGCATCACTCCAGTTGCTCCAGAGCCAAAGTTTTTAGTAACCGCTGATCATCAACGGCTAAAGTAGTAGGAATTGATGGATACACTTCTAGGGCACCCAACCGGCCAGAGTTTTCTCCCGATAACCGTCGTCATCCGCCTCCGACCTACCGCCACGCCCCGCATCAGGCGCCCGCCGCCGATCCGGTCAGACTCGCATCGGCTGATGCCTG
>DAIQNO010000104.1:0-1210 GCA_036788355.1 Opitutales bacterium
TGGGTGCCGGCGGCGTGAGGCCCTCGGTGGTGCCTTAGGGCGGTTTTTTCGGGCGTTTTACCGGAGGGTGCCGCGGGTGACGCCGAGTTGGTTGATGAGCTTGAGGGCGCGCCAGAGTTCCTCACCGGTAGTCTGGCCGGAGAGCAGGCGCTGGTAGCGTTGCAGGGTGGCGGTGACTTCAGTAGGGGTTTCGCGGAGGAACTCGATGCGGAAGGCGGCGGCCCCGGCCTGGGTGAAGCGGTCGGCGAACTCCGCCCCGGTTTGGGCACGGGCGTTGTAAACGGTGTTGCGGCAGCCGCCGTCGGCGCGGAGGGGGTGTTCTTGGCCGACGCGGTCGCGGAGGGAGACTTGGTGTTTTTCGCAGGGGCGGCCGCAGTCGCGGAAGTCCTTTCCGGAGGAGAGGAAGGCGCAGAAGACGCAGTGCTCCATGTGAAACATCGGCATGTGCTGGTGGAGCGTGACTTCCACGGAGCCCGGCGGGCAGCCGCGGAGGAGGGCCTCGAGCTGGGGGGCGTTGAGGTCGTAGGAGGCGGTGACGCGCTCCAGGTGGTAGTGGTCGCGCAACCACTGAGCGGTGAGGGGGTTGGCGACGTTGAGGGAAAAGTCGCCGCGTTTGCGGAAGGTCGGCCAGGCGGTC
Source organism: Opitutales bacterium (assembly GCA_036788355.1). GTDB lineage: Bacteria > Verrucomicrobiota > Verrucomicrobiia > Opitutales > Cerasicoccaceae > DAIQNO01. The sequence continues at coordinate 638 of DAIQNO010000104.1, forward strand.
AGGTGGCGGTGGTTGCGGACGAGGATGCCGTCGGGCTGGGCGGTTTCGAGCTCGCGGAGGAGCCAGTCTTCACCCACTTTGAAGATGCGGGGTGGGGCGATCCAGAGGGTCTTGGCGTGGCCGTCGGCTTGCTCGGCTTCGCGCACGCGGTGCACGGCCATCTGGTAGGCGCGGGGGTTTTCGAGTTCGACGTAGATTTCGGTGGCCCCGGTGTCGAGGATGGCGTCGAGCTGGTCGAGTTGCCGGGCGTAGGGGATGAGGATCGGTGCGGCGGTGGTCGGTGAGCGAAGCGTGGCGTGCGGGGCAGGGGGCTCGACGGCGGCGACCGCGAGGAGACCGGGCAGGGCGGGGATTTCGGCGGGGAGGAGCTGCCAGTGGCCGTGGGCGTGGAGGGCGGCGCGAAGGGCCTCCGTCGCCTCGCGACGTAGGGCGTTGAGGGCCGCGATCGGCAGGAAAGTGCCCTCGGGCAGGTCGATAGTTAGCGATGCGAGACGGAAGGGGGTGTCACCGAGGCGTCCGAGTTGTTTCCGGAGGGTTTCGGCGGTGAGGGGGTGGGCTTGGCTGGCTTCGAGG
>DAIQNO010000104.1:1220-7884 GCA_036788355.1 Opitutales bacterium
TGCGTCGGTTCTGTGGGGACGGCAGGACTCGCTGGAGCGCCCGCAGGGGGCTCCGGAGGGGTCTCGGTTCCGGGGTGGGTCGATGGGCTGGGCAGGAGTTGCCAGGTGGCCTGGAGGGGCTGGCCGATGGTGCCGGTGAGGTGGACCGCGACGGGGTGGGCCCCGGAGGGTGGGCCTTCGGCGTGGTGAAAAGTGGCGCGGAGGCGGCGGTCCAGGGCCGGGTCGGAGGTTTTAAAGACGAGGTCGCCGACGGAAACGGCCTCGATGGGAAAGTCGTCGGCCAGGGCCAGCTCGACTTCGCCGCGTCCGGCCGGGCGTACTCCGTAGAGCCGCCCGCCGACTTCGGGCGCGTCGGGCTGCGTCTGGGTAAAGACGACGCCTTCACCGGCGGCCAGCGTCTCCGCGGTGCGGAGGATAAGGGCGTGGCGACCAACAGCGGCCACCGTTCCCAAGAACAGGCCGCGTTTCTTACCATAGCGGGCGTGAACCAGCTGCTGGTTGTCGATCCCGCCCAGCCAGCCGGTGGAGAGGCCGCGGGAGAAGGTCATTTCGAGGGCGTAGCGGTCGGCCTCGGGGATCGGGGCGTGGTCGAGAGGAGTCGCTTTGCTGACGAGGTGGGCTTCCCAGGCGCGGTCGATGGCGCGGCGGTAAACTTGGCTGACGGCGGCGACATACTCGGGGGACTTCAGGCGCCCTTCGATTTTCAGCGTGCTGACCCCAGCGCGGATCAGCTCGGGCAGCAGCTCGGCACCGCTGAGGTCTTGCGGGCTCAGGAGGTAGGCGCGTCCGTTGAGGGGCACCGTGCTGCCATCGCTGACCAGCTCGTAGGGCAGGCGGCAGGCTTGCGCGCATTCTCCGCGGTTGGCCGAGCGCCCGCCGAGCGACTCACTGGTCAGGCACTGGCCGGAGTAGGCCACGCAGAGGGCACCGTGGACGAAAACCTCCAGGGAAACGTGGAGCCCGCGCTGGGCCACCGCTTCGCGGATGGCGGCGATCTCGCGGAGGCTGCACTCCCGGGCCAGCACCACCGTCTCGCAGCCGAGTGCCGCCGCCACCTCGACGCCCGCCAGGTCGGTGATGGTCATCTGGGTGGAGGCGTGGATCGGGAAGTCGGGTGAGAGCTGGCGGATCAGGCGGCAGAGGCCGAGGTCTTGGACGATGGCGGCGTGGACGCCGGAGGCGATCACCGCGCGGAGGAAGGTTTCGGCCTCAGCGAGTTCCGTCGGAAAGATGAGGGTGTTGAGGGTCAGGTAGCCTCGCAACCCGGCCTCGCGCAGGTAGGCCATCAACGCGGGAAGGTCCGCGAGGGTAAAGTTGTCGGCCCGCAGGCGGGCATTGAACTGATTGAGGCCGAAATAGACCGCATCGGCCCCATTGGCGGCGGCAGCGCGGACGCATTCCCAGTTACCTGCCGGAGCCAGCAGGAGCGGCTTGGTGGCCCTCCAAGGGGTTTCGGTGCGCGAAAGAGCCTTGCCGAGCCGCTGCGGAATCGTCTTGCCCATGCTTAAAAATCACCGAGACTGCGGCCCTTCGGCAACCGTAAAGGTGGCCTCCCGTGGGCAGCGAAAACGGCAGGGTGCCGCTTCAACCGGAAGGCTGGCTGGGGGGATCTTAAGCTACACCGCAATCGCGGGTCTGGTTGGGCGGATGGTGGCTTGGGGTATGGGGCGGCCCTGCTTCTCAAAATGCTCGATGACCTCCTCAACCACCTTGCAAAGATCTGCATAAACGGCCACCGGATCCTCACCGTGGATGCTCGTGATGATGTCGGGACAGTGGCCGAGATAAGCTCGGTCCTCCTCGCTCCATTCAACCCACTTATGGTATTGGTCAGATTTCCTCATGATTGCACCCATTTAATTGCCGCCTTGATCTGCTTTTCTTGGTAGGGCTTGGCATCATCACTGGCCTTGCCGCTGATAATGACCGCGCCAGGGTAGGCCGGATGAACCCATTTGCGATGCGATCCTTTTCCGCCAGATATTTCCAGAAATCCCGCCGAACGGAGGTCCAACAATAGGTTGCGAACCTTGCTAGGCACGCAATTTATTCAGTGTCAAATCGGACCTACCATCAACCACAAATTTCGGGCATCAACGGAAATTGTAAAAGTTTGAAGAAGTCCGGCTGTTCAAAGTGCCCTAAAACTATACAAAGGGGTTCAAGACGCGCACGCCGCCGTAGGTTTGGCCGTGGCTGAGGTCTTCCGAGTAAAGTGTCGGCACCCCGAGGCGCTGGGCGGCGGCCACGACCGCGCCATCCCAATACGAAAGCTGGTAACGCTGCGCGACATCGATCCCCGACAGCACCAGCTCGGCATCAACGGGCACCACGGGCTGATCGTCCGCGAGGCGTTCGATAAACTCACGAGCGTTGAAGCCTGATAATGGTGTTGGTAGTTTCCGGGTTGCGTTGAAGAAAAACTCTGCCAGAACCTGTGCGGAGACGCCAAAGTCAGTTCTCAACAGAAGCTCAACGGCACGGTTTTGCTTCTCTCGGGCACTCGGGTGGGTATCCACCGCGTAAAGTAAGACGTTAGTGTCGTAAAAGGCGTTAATGATCGGAGGCATAGGTGGCTTCGCGGGTTATTTTGAGGCCACCACTGCTGGCATTGGATTGCTGAATAATTTCGAGCAGCCGCTGTTTCGCAGGGCTCAAAGGCTGGGGCCGCTCCACCACGGCCCGAAAATAACCCGAAACCAGCGCATTTACCGAGGTCCGATGCTGCCGCGCATATTCTGTAGCCTTTATCGCAAGGTCGTCCTCTAATTCCAGCGTGATTTGCGTCATGCTCTCAGGCTGTCGCGACGGCTCCGAGGCGTCAATCTCGCAAGGCTGCCGCCGTGCCCAGGGCCAACCGGTGGGAAGCCGCTTTAACTGGAAAAGTCTCGCACTTTGCGGCGGCGGTTGGGGTGTGGAGGTGGGGCGGCGAAATCGCTCGCCGAGGTCGGTGGTGGGTCGCTAGGGGTGGTGGATGTCTGAGGGCACCCTCACCCTGGCTTGCGCCGCAAAGCTCAATCTGTCCCTGGCGATTACCGGGCGGCGCGAGGATGGTTTTCACGAGCTGGTCAGTCTGATTACGCCGACGACCTTGGCCGACACGTTGACGTTGCGCTGGCACCCGTTGGAGGCTTCGGACTTGGGTGAAACCGCGACCGACGTGCTGCGGTGCGATGATCCGACGGTGCCGACGGGGGCGGATAACCTGGTGCTGCGGGCGGTGGAGGCTTTTCGGGAGCGGACGGGCCGGCGCGGGGTGGTGACGGTGGATCTTGGGAAAAGGATTCCGGCGGGGGCGGGGCTCGGCGGGGGCAGCAGTGACGCCGCGATGACCCTGGATGCGCTGAACCGCCTGACCGGCGCGCCGCTGGCGGCTTCCGAGCTGGAGGAGTTGGCGGCGGGGATCGGCTCGGACTGCCCGTTGTTCCTGCGGCGGGAGGCGGTGGTCGTGCGGGGCAGGGGGGAGATCCTCGAGGCTCTGCCGATGGCCGCCAGGGAAGCCCTGGCCAGCCAGCGGGCGGTCATTTTTAAGCCGACCTTTAGCATCGCGACGGCCTGGGCCTACCGGCGGTTTCGGGAGCTGGGGCAGTCCGCCTGGGCCGACGCCACCGAAGCCGAGGCGCGCCTGCACGGTTGGCTGCAACAGCCGGAGTGCCTGGAGAAGCTGCCGCTGGAGAACTCCCTGGAGGCAGCGGCCTTTTCAAAATACGTCGCCCTGCCAACCTTGCTGAATCAACTGCGCGCGGAAGTCGGTTGCCGCTGCCAGATGACGGGCAGCGGCTCGGCTTGCTTCGTTCTGGTCGAAGATGTCAGCCAGGAGTCCCGTGTAAGGGCGCTGGTGCGCGAGGCTCTCGGGCCGGAGGCCTTCCTGGCTTCGGTAGCTCTGCAGTGGCCGACGGACAGCGTCGCTTTCCGGGGTTGAGCGTGATCCTGGCGGGTTTTCTCGACAGGATGCCGGTTGATGGGCGACTGTTAGGGGTTGCTGCGACATCTATGACTGCTTCGGAAACCATCTTGGCCAATTTGGCCACCCCTTCGGGCATTGTCGCGCTGCGTTGGTCGAACCGGGCGGCAGTTCCTCCTTGCGGGCGGGTCGAAGCCTGGTGGAGGGCTCCGTTGCTGTTGGTGGCGGCGGTGCTGCTCGCAGGTTCCTTACGTGCCCAAGAAAACGGAACCGGGCCTTTAGCGGTTGACGTTGGGGCCGGAGCTTTTTCGGCCCAATTTCCGGAAGCACCAACCGGGGCGATTTCGCCCAGCAGGGGCGTGGTGTGGCAGGCTGAGTTGTCGGGCGAGTTTACCGATGCCGACTACCGCGCTGCCCTGGCACCGTTGTTGCGGGCGTGGGAGCTGGCCGACGGGCGCACGTTGTCGCCAGGGGCTCATCGGCGGGTGGGGTTGAAGTTATACACTGCCTCGGGGCCGGGTCTGCGGACGCCGATGCCCCTGACGCGGGCGGTGATTGCGGAGCTCTTAGCGCGGGGTTTCCGGCGGGAGGAGCTGTTCCTGTTCGGGCAGAGTCGGCAGGAGCTGCAACAGTGCGGCTACCTCCCTTGGGCCTGGACGGCGGAGCCTACCTTTGACGGCGTGCCGGTGCTCTCTTTGGATGGCGGATCCCCTCGGGGATACCGAGGGGCCGTGGTTCTTGAGGCCTCAGGTGGGCAGAAATTAACCGCTGCGGAGTGGTTTTACGAGAGCAACGTGCCCAGCCGAGACCCGGTGTTGCGCCTCGGCCCTGCGTCACTTTCGTCGAGCCAGGCGTTCCGCTGGAGCCCTCCGGAGGATCTCGAGAGCAGCGGCTCGGTGACTGGTGACGGCGAGCCCGGTGAGGCGACGACCCGCCGTCTGAGCCCTTCACTGTCCGAGGAGGCCCGCCGGAGCTACCTTCCGTGGCCGCTACTGGAGGGCCAGGTCGATTTTTGGATCAATTTGCCGATGGGCACCGACAGCGGAGCGCTCGGGGTGGCCGGGGCCTTGGCCAACGCCTCGGTCTGGGCCGTAACCAACCATGAGCGCTTTCTGCGAAGCCCAGCCAGTGCTCCGGTCGCGGCCGCCGAGATTGCCGCGATTCCCGAGCTGCTGGGCACCCTGCGCTTCAGCATCCTGAGCCTGGAGCGTTTTCAGTTTATCGACGAGTTTCGCTTCAACGCCCACTACACCCGCCAGGAGCCGTTGTTGTGGTTGAGCGCCAGCCCCGCAGCCCTAGATACCTTGCTGTGGGCCAAAATGGTGCCGCTAAAGGCGGCCAACCGGCTGCCCGTACCGGACGGAACGCCGCCGGTGTTGATTTTCGCGCAGTCCGTGGGGTTGGGCCCGGCCCAAGTCGAGGACATCGAGGTCATCCCCGCGAAATGATGGCTGTTTTGACCCACCTCGTTTTCCGACTGGCCTGAAGCGGTGCCGTCGGGGGCGGTGATCCGTTCCCAAGCTCGTTGGAAAGCCCGCTGAAAGTTTGACGTGCTTTCCGCTCCGAGACCTGCTTCCCTTAGGCGTCTATGGCAAAAGTCGATTTAGAATTGGTCAAGATGGTGCTCCAGCGCAACGAGTTGGAGGTCCGCCAAGTCGCCCAGATCATCGAGGACATCAACGGCGAGCTCGCCGCCCAAGTCGAAGACGAGGAAAAACCGCCACCCGTCAAGAAGCAGTTCGTGATGGTCGTTTCAGACCCGGAGGGCCGCCTCGAAGGGGTCCACCTGGTCGGTTGGGTGCTGCAAATTCCCGAGGACGACAGCCCCTACGCTGCCACTGAGCGGCTCATCCGCAGTGCCTACGAGTTCAACCAGACCAAGAAAGGCCGACGGCTGCCCGTCAAAACCATCGCCGAAGTCTGCGAGCACGTCCCGGCCAAAATTGCCAAAGAACAGAACCTCTGGATCAAAACCAAGGAGCCCATCCTGCTGGTGCGGAGTGACAACCTCGTCCCGACCGACGACCTCAAGAAGCTGAAGCGGGCCGCTCAAGCGGAACGCGCCGAGGCCCTCGGCGAGACCCCGGAAGTGGACGAGGACGACGAAACCGCCTTTTAGTGCCCCACCTCCGGCTTGCCAATCGGCCCCACCTGCGGCTGATTACGCCGATAACCGCCCCGCCTCTTCGCTCACTATGGAGAACCTCATCCCGATCCTCATCAGCGCCCTGCTGCTGCTTTTTCTGGAGATTTTTGTCCCAGGGGGCATCCTTGGCGGCATCGCGATCCTCCTGCTGGTCATTTCCTCGATCATGATCGGCAACGACTACGGCCTAGAAGTCGGCCTCGTGATGTTTCTGCTCACGCTGCTGGTCGCCTTCGGGATGTTTTGCCTGGAGATGCGGATCCTCGGTCGGAGCCCCTACCTGCGTTGGCTCCGCACGGAAGGCCGCGTGACCGGTAGCACCAACCCAATCGCGGCGCGAGCGGGGCTCCTCAACCAAACTGGCCGCACGGTCACCGCCCTCACTCCGGCTGGGAAGGTGGAAATCGGCGGCCATCTCTACGAAGCCGCTACCGCCGGGCCGTCTATCCCGCCCAATACGGCGATTACGGTCAAAAAAGTTGAAGCGTTCCGGATTGTCGTGATGCCCTTGGAGGTCGAGTAGCTAGACTATCCCTCGGCTTTTAGCCACAATAAAGGCCCAAGCCATCTTCGGCTTGGGCAGGATACCGTGACTCCAAGCCTAGTTAGAACCC
>DAIQNO010000105.1:0-7865 GCA_036788355.1 Opitutales bacterium
CTTCGGGGACATCGCCACGGACGATGCGCTGGGCGAGGCCTTCGACGATGGCGGTTTTGCCGACGCCGGGCTCACCAATGAGGACCGGGTTGTTTTTCGTTTTGCGCGAGAGGATGCGGATGGTGCGGCGGATTTCCTCGTCGCGCCCGATAACGGGGTCGAGCTTGCCGCGGCGGGCGAGTTCTACGAGGTCTTGCCCGTATTTCTTGAGGGCTTCGTAGGTGGCCTCGGGCTGGGTCGAGGTGACGCGCTGGTTGCCGCGCACCTGCTGGAGGGCGGCGCGGGCCTTTTCGGGAGTCAGGCTGTAGGCTTTGGCCAGGCGGTCGATCGCGGGATCCCGGGCCTCCAGGAGGCCGATGAAGAGGTGCTCTGTCGAGAGGTAGTCGTCTTTGAGGCGTTGGGCCTCGGCTTCGGCGCGGTTGAAGGCTTCGGAGAGGCCGGGGGTGACGAAGATGCGGTCGGCCTCGGTGCTGCCAGTGACGGCGGGGAGGCGTTCTAGCTCCCGCTGGACGCTGAGGGTGACGGCGTTGGGCGGCGGGCCGAGTTTTTCGAGCAGGGACGGCACGATGCCGCCGCCCTGCCCGACGAGCGCGCCGAGTAGGTGGAGGGCTTCGACTTGCTGGTGGTGGCGGCGGCGGGCCTCGGCCTGGGCTTCGGTGAGGGCGGCGAGGGCTTTTTCGGTCAGGCGTTGGGGGTCAATTTGCATAGCGGATTTTCAGGCTGTGGTCTTTTAGTCAAGTGGCGGGGGCGGATGGTTTCCTGGTTTTCAGGGTCTTCAGCGGTGCTTGCGCGGTGGATCGGTCGGCGGGTGGTGGGTGATTGCTCTGAGGTAAGCAGTTTACCAGAAACGCCGCCCGGTTTCCAGAGTTCGCATCACTCCAGTGGCTCCAGAGCCAAGATTTTTACTAAGTGTTGATGGTCTGAGGTTTACGCAGTAGGGATCGGTGGATACGACTTGGCGGCTGGGTTTGGCGGGGGTGGGCAGTTGGGGGCTGGAGGTGCTGGCGGTGCTGGGGGAGGGCGAAATGCAGCCAAAACGGGTGTTTTCAGGTAAAAATGGTTGACGTCGTGGGGCGGGCGGTGAGGGGTCGTGGTTGCTGAAGCTCGTGATTTCACGTATTTTCCACTATAGTTTCGATCACTGTTCCTGAAAAAGGCTTAGATGGCCGAGCGGTTAAGGGTAAGAGCCGACGAGTCACCACCCCTGCCAAGACTCCTCGTGCGCGACGCTTGGCTCCGGTGAAGTCGGGCAAAGTGGTGTTTATTGCGTCGGCCCCGGTCGAAGGGACGATCCCGTTGGCTAAGGCTCGGGAGGCCGTGAGGAAGGCCATCGCGACTCGCTTGGCCAAGGGGGGTCGGTAGGGGAAGATGGGGCTAGCCTCTCCCAGACCCAAGGTTTTTATCAACTGTCCGTTCGACGCGGAATACAAGCCGCTCTTTGAGGCGATGGTTTTTGCCGTTTATGCGTGCGGTTGCGTGCCCCGCTGCGCGTTGGAGGAGCAAAACGGTGCCGGGCCTGGGGAATCCGTTGGGTGAGGGTCGGGCTCGGGGGGCGCGTAGCTTGGGTGATGCGGGGGGTGAGATGGGTTAGAGGTGGCTTTTTTTGGTGGTCTTGGTGTCAGAAAATGTCTGGGGTGGACAGAAAATGTCTGACCCTGATGTAGCTTTCCCGCAGGAAAAAGAAAGGCCACAGAGTCTATTGTGTTGATGGGCAATAGTTTAGGTGAAGTGGCACTTTGGGGTGGCCTGGAGGTTGCATAATGGGCGGGTATGGACATACCTATTCCCGTTTATCTTCCGTTTTTAGTGATTTTGGCGGCGGTGTTGCGCCCGGATGCGGCGCAGCTTCGCCGGTGGCGGCGCCTTTGGTTGATCGCTGTGGGTCGGTGGGTGGTGCGGAGCCGCTATCGGGTGGCCGTGGAGGGCCTAGAGCACCTGCCGGAGTCAGGCGGCGTGTTGTTGATCGCCAATCACGTCAGCTACGCGGATGCGGCGGTTTTGCAGGTGGCCTGCCGCCGCCCCATCCGGTTTTTAGCCCTGGATCGACTGCAAGAGAACCGGTGGCTGGGGCCGTGGTTGCGGTGGTTTCAGGTGGTGCCGGTGTCGCCCCAACGGGCGACGGCGGCGCTGAAAGAGGCGACGCGGTGCCTGAAAGCCGGGGACGTGGTCTGCATTTTTCCGGAGGGGATGCTGAGCTATGATGGCCGGATTGCGCCGTTGCGGGGCGGTTTTGAGCGGATTGCCAAGTTGGCCGGGGTGCCAGTGCTGCCGGTTCATCTTGACGGGCTGTGGGGTTCCCGGTTGTCTCCGGCGAAGAATCTGACCCGCTGGCCGTGGCACCGTCGCCACCCTGTGCGGGTGACCTTTACCCCGAGCTTACCCGTGACGATGACGACCCCTGATGCAGCCCACACGGCGGTGGCGGAAGCTGCCGCGACCTCCTTTGACGACCGAGCGGCACTCCAGGAGAGCCTGGGGGCGGCCTGCGTGCGCCACCTCTGCCGACGCCCGTCGGACGAGCTGGCGGTGGACTATGGGGTGGGGGTCAAGCGGATGACTCGTGGCATGGCGCTGGCGGTGGCCGCGACGTTGGCCCAGGAGCTGCGCCGCCGTTGCCCGGAGGCCCGGGTGGGCATCGTGCTGCCGCCGGGGTTGGCGGGCCTGCTGACCAATTTGGCGGTGGTGCTGGCGGGGAAGGTGCCGGTGAATCTCAACTACACCGCCGGGCGGGCTGCGCTGGAAAGTGCCATCGCGCAGGCGGGGCTGCGGACGATGATTTCGGCGGAGAAAGTCCGCGAGATGCTGGGCGAGCGGTTTCCGGATTTCCCGTGGCTGGAGAACACCCTGGATGTCCGCGAGCTGCTGCTGGGCCTCCCGAAGTGGCAGACGGCGGTGTTTCTGGGCCTTGGGCGGCTGCGCTTGGGTTGGGCCATCCGGTCGGTGCTGGGGCTGCCTCGACGGGGCGGCCACGCTGAGGCGGCGTTGCTCTTTACCAGCGGCAGTGAGGGAGCGCCAAAGGGGGCCATCCTCAGCCACCGCAACCTGATCGCCAACTGCGAGCAGGTGCGCGAGCTGGCGGTGATCCCGCAAGGGTGCAAGCTGCTGTGCAACCTGCCGATTTTCCACAGCTTTGGCTTCACGGTGCAGCTTTGGGTGCCGATCTTCACCGGGGCGCGGGCGGTCTTTACCCCGAGCCCGCTGGACTTTAAGCTGGCCGCCAAGGCCATCGCCGCGGAGGGGGCCGAGGTGCTGCTCGGCACGCCGACGTTCTTCCGACCGTATCTGAACAAGGTCTCGCCGGAGCAGCTCGCCACGGTGCGGCTGGCCATCGCGGGGGCAGAAAAGACCCCAGCGGCGTTTCACGAGAAGTGGCGCGAGGTGTTTCCGAAAGTCACGCTGTTGGAGGGTTACGGGCTGACCGAGACGGCCCCGGTCGCGGCCCTCAACCTGCCGGACATCGCGCCAACGGAGCGTCGTCCGGAGGGCTTTATCGGCACGCGGGCCGGGTCGGTCGGCCGGCCTCTGGCGGGGATGGTGGCCCGCGTGGTCGATGTCGATAGCGGCCTGCCCCTGCCCACGGGTGCCACCGGCATCTTGCAGCTCAAAGGGGCCAACATCTTCGAGGGCTACCTCGGCCAGCCAGAGAAAACCGCCGCGATGCTGCGACCGGGCGGCTGGCTGCACACCGGCGACCTCGCTCGCATCGACAGTGACGGCTTTATCTTCATCGAGGGCCGCCTGACGCGGTTTTCGAAAATCGCTGGCGAGATGGTGCCCCACGGCACCATCGAGACCGCCCTCCAGGAGGCCCTGGGGCACGCGCTGGATCAGCCCCCGCGCCTAGCCGTGGCGGCCCGCCAGGATGCCCAGAAAGGGGAGGTGCTGGTCGTGCTGACCACCGAAACCGTGGCGGCGGAGACGATCCGCGAAGCCTTGGCGGCCCGTGGCCACCCCAACCTCTGGGTGCCCAAGGTCATCCTCCACGTCCCCGAGATCCCGCTGTTGGCCACCGGCAAGCTCGATCTCAAGGCCCTCCGCGACCTCGCCACCGCCGCCTGAGGGCCCCGGCGTCACCGTCGCAAGGGGTGTGATTAAAACTACGGGGGTGAGGGGTCAATCTCGCCCGTAACGCGGCCCGCAGGCCGATAGCGGGCTGGGCTCAGCTTGCGCTATAGGGCTCGTGGATCCGCGCCGGGCAGGCCTAGCGAGCGTCGCTGAAATCACCGGTGTCCTAGCCGATCCTTTCAAGGTGGGAGTTTTCGACGAAGACGTCGGTGCTCCCAGAGACATCGTTGCCAGGGGCATCGTTGCTAATCGCTACATCCCGCAACTTCTTCCCGCATTTTTTTAATCACGTTTTCCTCCAGCGAGCCGACGAGGACGTCGGCGCTCCCAGGATCGACCTAGAGTAAGCGTGGCACTTTTACAACGTCACAACGCGTAGCGTCCAAGCTCTCCAAGCGGCTCTGACCGGGAAATCGGCGTTGGGGTCGCGGTGGCTACGCACGGGACTCTTGACTGTGAGTGGTGGAAGGCCATAGTAGAAATTACAGTATTGTAAAAGTGGAAAAAGCCCTCCGCCTGTCACCTTGATCACCGGAAGCCCAGGCGGCGGCGCCAGGCCCATTCCGTGGCGAGAAGGGTGGCAGTGAGGAGCAGCCAGGCGAGGTTGCGCGTCCAGCGGTGTTCCTGGGTGACAGTGGGGACGTTGGGGGCCAGGGGGAGGTCTCGGGGGTCAAAGTTTTCACCCCAGCGGGCAAAACGCCCCCCGGACAGGCGGGCCGCGTCGCGCATCGCGGTGAGGTCGGCGGAGGTGTCGGCCAGTTCTTCGGTGTCGGGGGTGATCTGGAGGGTGCGGGTGGCCCGAAGCACCTCACCAGAGGGCAGCTCGGCACGCCACTCGACGATCCGCACGCCGGGCTCACGACCGGCCCAGGCTCCGGTAAAGCGGCCCGGCCGGGCAAGATCGGGCAGCAGCTCCGCGCGACCGGCGTCGGCACCCGCCAAGGTGGAAAACTGCGCGGTGACGCGGGCCGCCGCCGTGGGCAGAAAGTCGGCATCCAGAACCTCAGCCTGGAGGGAGATCGGGCGCCCGGTGGGATGCTGGGAAGCCTCAGGTTGCACCGCGAAGCGCTCCCGACCGCCGACGGCCAGCCACTCCAGCAGGCCGCCCCAAAAAGCAGCGTGCTGCCGCGCCCCCAGGGTGCTGCCGAGCCGCCACTCGCCCGAGTGGGCCAGGCTCATCAGGGCAACGCGACCGGCCCCGTAGGGCTGCACCCAGAGCAAGGCCGACTCCTCCCGCCGATCGCCACCGCCTCCGGCGCGGCCCGCTGTAGGAAAGGGCAACACCGCCCGGGCTCCGAGTGACGGTCGAGCCCAGGCCGCCAGCCCCGCACTGCCCCCGGTGCTGGCAAGTCCCGACGCTCCGGCAGCCAGACTGGAGGGCAGGCGCAGGCCGCCGCCTTCCCAGAGAGCGCGGTGGTCGGTGCTGTTAAAGAGCGGTTCCGCCTGCAGGGTCAGAGCTTGCCCCGGTGAACCTGCCACCGGCACCACCGCTCGCGCCGGAAACAGCCCCTCCAGGCCCGCCGGCGGCAAGCTCTGCCCCAGCAACAACAGCCCCCTCCCACGGCGATCGACCCACGACCGCAGAGCCTCACGGGTCCCCTCCGGCAGCCGCGCCAAGGTCGCGGTCGGCATAATCACCACGTGACTGGGCTCCCAGGTCGCGGCCTGAGCCAGAAAACCGGCCAGATCGGTCGCTTCGGTCGCCTCCGGCCAGCCCTCCGTCCACAGCCGACCCTGTCCGAGGGCTAGGGCTGCCCGCAGCTCCAGGTCGCGGCGATCCTCGACCGCCAATTTCAACATCCGGAAGTCCGCTCCGACCTCATCGGCCAACCACGCGATGCGAAAAACCTCCGGGTCGCGCACCTCGATCAAGGTCGCCGCTTCCAACGGCAAAAGGCCCTCCGGAAGGCCGGACGGAAGCTCCGGCACCTCCGCCATCGTCACCGTGATTAGGTGCGGCCCCGGCGCGACGCCCAAGACCTCCCACGGCACGGTGAACGCTCCAGGCTCGCCCAGCTCAACCGTCTTCGACTCCACCCGTTGCCCATCGACCGCCAGGGTCAAGGACACCGACGGCGGCCCGCCTCCAGACCTGCTGGCGACACCCCGCCACTGCACCTCCGCGGACAACGCCACGGGCTCGTCCGACGCGAATTGGCGCGGACCCTCGCGCCAACGCAGCTCCAGCAACGGCGGCACCGAGGGGCCGCCCACGGCCAGAAACGTCACCGGCACGCCGCCGAGGCCAGTGGCACGGCCCGCGAGAGCGGCCGGGTTTAGGGACGCCGACTCTGAGGCACCCCCCGTCGCAGCTTCGGTTGCGGTCGAAGCCCCACCCGATCGACCACCAAGCGGCGGGCGCAGGGCGTCGATAATCCCCTGCCCCGCCGTCACGCGCCCGTCGGAAATCACCACCCAGGCCGCCGGAGCTTCGGTCAGTCCGAGAGCCGCCGGGCCCTGGGTCAGCACGTCCCCCAGGGCCGTCCGCCCCGTGGGGACGCCAACCGGCAATCCAGGACTCACTTCCTCGCCAAAGTGAAAAAATCGCAGCCGATGCACCCGCTCCCAGCGGTCCCGCCAATTTCCCGGCACCCCGGCAGCCAACTCCGGCAAAATCCGCTCTGAGCGGCTCTCGGAGCCGCCGTCGAGGGCCGCCATACTGCCCGAGTGATCCACCAGCACTGCCACCTGGTAGCCCGCCGGATCCGGCAGCACCTCGGCACAGCGCGGATTCAGCAGAAACAGCCCCACCGCCACCAGCCCCGCGATCCGCAGCGCCACGAGCGCTGCCGCCTCCCGATACCCAACCCACCGCCGACGCGCCACCCGCCAAGTCCGCCAACCCAACCACGCCCCGAGCACTAAGAACCCCGGAAAAACCCACCACCAGCCAGACTCGACCATCACCGCAACTTGCTCCGTTCCATCATGCTCACCCTACTAAACCCCTTCCTGACCCCCTTTCAAGCCCCACCCGACGGCTACCGCAGCAACCCGCACGCCAGCCGACGCAGTATCCCTGACGGCAACTCCGGAGCTTGGTGGCCGGGAAACACCGATGCACCCCTTATTTTACCCCTGCCCGCCGAAAAACCACCGCGAAATCCGGGGCGCGACCCATGTCCGCTGTCGTCCCGCAACGGTCAAAGGGGAAAGAACCCCCACCGGAAAGCGGAAATCGGCAGAGGGTGTGATTAAAACTGCGGGGAGGCGGGGGCAACTTCGGTAGCGTCCTGCGATCTAAGTCCGCCGCTGAGTCTCAGCCCCAACGGGGCGAAAGGTGAAAAGCCCACGGGTGAAGCAAAGCGCAACCCTGGGTCTGCCGACATTCAAAGTCCACAAGCGCTAAAAGGGCGGCAGAAAGAACGGCGCGGGTGAACTTGATCGAATCGCACAAATTTGCGGGATGATTGCGCCATCGGGGTGTCGTCCTTTCAGGACTTTGGTGGTATAACCGACCGTCTTCCCCAGGGTTGCGCTCCTGCGTCGCTCCACCCCGGGCAATAACCTTTCGCCACGTTGGGGCTGGATGAACTGGCAAATTTGGCGACGAACTTAACTCGCAGGGCACCAGTAACGCCCCCAGAGGGGGTCTCCGCCGATCCCTACATACGGTAGCCCCCCCCGCAGTTTTAATCACGCCCATCGGCACCCGATTCAATTTTTTGGCCTTGCCATGACGACTTTCCTCGGAAAAACTCTCAACTTACTCTCTTGCTCAGGTGGTGAAATGGCAGACACGCTACTTTGAGGTGGTAGTGCCGAAAGGTGTGGGGGTTCGAGTCCCCCCCTGAGCACCA
>DAIQNO010000106.1:0-7843 GCA_036788355.1 Opitutales bacterium
CGTGAGGCCAGAATGGGCTTTTTTCGCAGCATCGCGCTCGGACGCCCGGTGGTGCTGGCCCACCACCGGGACGACGCCGTCGAGACCCTTCTGCTAAGGTTAGCACGGGGTAGCGGTCTCGCGGGCCTCGCCGCACCGCGCCCGGTGCAGGCTCTGGGTTCTGACTCCGGCAACGCAGAAAAGCTGGTGCTGTGGCGCCCTTGGCTCGACGTGCCGCGAGCGACCCTGAGAACGCTCCTGGAGGCCGCTGGAGTGCCGTGGTGTGAAGACCCCACCAACACCCAACCGATCACGCCGCGCAACCGCCTGCGCCGCGAGGTGCTGCCCCGGCTGGAATCCCTGGAATGTCGTGGCTTCTCTGCCGGTGCCGCCCGTAGCCACCACCTCCTGCGCGAGGACGCCGAGGCGCTGGAAGCGTGGGCTGACGCTGCCCTCCCCGCCTTTCAGCGCGGAAAGCCTGCTAAAATTGCCGCCCAGCTTCCGATGGCCCTCCGCCGACGGGCCTTCTGGCGCTGGTGGCACCTCCAACTTGCTAGGGCCGCGCCGCCCTTCCCGACCCTGGCGTCGGAGACGGTCGAAGCCGTGCTGGCGGCCTGGGCGACTGGTTCCCCGGCCCAGTGGAGCGCAGCCAGCGGGTGGCTCATCACCGATGCCCAGGGAAGCCTGAGTTACCGAGCCGCGGCCCCTGGAGGCAACCCCACCCATCGGGCACCGACGCTTCCCTGCCGACTCATGGCGCCCTTTCAGCTCGCCTGGCCGCCGAACCAAAATGCGGCCACTTCCGAGGCGGCCACCTCTACAGCGGCAACTTCTTTAAGCACCCCTGTGCGCTGGCTGGAGGGCCAAGTGCGCCAACTTTCCTCGGCTGACCGCGAAACCATCGCCGCAGGAAGGGTCAACCCGGCCAGCGAGGTCTGGCTCGCTGTTCCGGACGCCGTTCAGTGGCCATCCCAGTCGTCGGAGGTCAGCATGACTGCCGCAGACTCCCACCTTGGGCTGCCCGAAATGGCCACGAGCCCCGCCCCCGCCGGAATGCTGGAGATCGGCCCCGCTTTGCCCGGAGACCGCTTCTGGCCCTTGGGTGCTCCTGGCCGCCAGCCGCTGGCCGAAGCCCTCCGATCCCGAGGGGTCAACGTCGAAGCCCGGAGATCCCTACCGGTCATCCGCTGGCTGGGGGAGGTCGCCTGGGTGCCCGGTTTACCCCCGGCGGAACCTTTTCGCATCAGGAATCACTCAAGTTGGGCTATCCGGTTGACTTACCGCTCAGACCCGATGATGCTTCCGCGTTCTGCCTAATGGATGATTCAACTCCCAAACTTAGCCCCGGCGCGAAGCCCGGTAGCACCCCACCTGAGCGTTTTCAGTCAAAACCGTTGATGATTTGGCTGCTGATCGTGACAGCAATCCTGTTGCTGCTCAGTCTGCCGCGTCCGACATCCAACGTCCGAAAGCTCGAAATCCCCCAGCTCATCGCCTTGGCCGAGCAGGGCCTCATCAAGAGCGTGGTCATCCGGGAGGATGACAACTTCCGCTTCGAGGGTTACGTCATCACTGGAGAGATGGTGAACCCCAAGTTGAGCCTGGCGGAGTCTTCCTCGACTGACGGCACTTCGGCAACAGAATCCCCGTCAGGGGTTGTCAGCGACCCCAACCGGGCGCAAAACCCTCAAGGCAGCGTCGCCGCCACCACCGCAACCCAAACCGAGGCTGCTGGCGAGACTGCGTCCAAGGCCAGCAGCGGGGCCGAGATCCCGCAATACCTGTCCTTCATGGCCCGAGGAAGGCTGACCGAGGAGCGGCTGGCCCGTCTCGAACAAGCCGTCCCTGCGGCGGCCTTTAGCGAAGAGGTAACGAGTCGCCTCTGGCGGCAGATTATCTTCAACTTTCTGCCGATTATCCTGATTTTCGCGCTGATTTACTTCGTCTTCATCCGCCAACTGCGGATGGCCGGTAAGGGCGCGATGAGCTTTGGAAAAAGCCGTGCCAAGATGCTGACCCGCGAGAAAGACCGAGCCACCTTCAAGGACGTCGCCGGTTGCGATGAAGCCAAGGAAGAGGTCGCCGAGGTGGTCGAGTTTCTCCGCAACCCGAAAAAGTTTCAGAATATCGGCGGGCGCATCCCTAAAGGTATCCTCTTGGTCGGATCGCCTGGCACCGGGAAAACCCTCCTGGCCCGGGCCATCGCCGGAGAGGCCGATGTGCCCTTTTTCTCCATCAGCGGCTCCGATTTCGTCGAAATGTTCGTCGGCGTCGGTGCGGCCCGTGTCCGCGACATGTTCGAGCAGGGCCGCCGTCACGCCCCCTGCATTATTTTTATCGACGAGATTGACGCCGTGGGCCGTCAGCGCGGCAGCGGCATGGGGGGAGGCAATGACGAGCGTGAGCAGACCCTCAACTCGCTGCTGGTCGAAATGGACGGCTTTGACACCCAAGAGGGCATCATCATCATCGCGGCAACCAACCGCGCCGATGTGCTCGACCAAGCCCTGGTGCGCCCCGGCCGCTTTGACCGCCAGATCATCATCGACCTGCCCGACCTGGCGGGACGCGAAGCCATCCTGGAAGTTCACGCTAAAAAGGTGAAAATGGCCCCGGACGTGGACCTGCGCCGGGTCGCCCGCTCGACCTCCGGTTTCGCCGGGGCCGACTTGGCCAACCTCCTCAACGAAGCGGCTCTGCTGGCCGCTCGCTACGGCAAAAAGGAGGTCACCCTGGCCGACATCGAAGACTCCCGTGACAAGATCGCCTTCGGGCGGGAACGGCGGAAATTGATGGACGATGAAGATCGCCGATCCACCGCCTGGCACGAGGCCGGCCATGCGCTGGTGCAGGTGCTCATCAAGGACAAGATGCTGCGCCTGCACAAGGTTACCATCATCCCCCGCGGCCAGGCTCTCGGGATGGCCATGTTTACCCCCATCAAAGACATCCTGGGGCGCAGCTATAACGAGTTGCTCAACTCCATCTGCGTGAGCATGGCGGGTCGCATTGCGGAAAAAATCCACACCGGCGACATCAGCAGCGGGGCCTCCAGCGACATCCGCCAAGCCACCAGAGTCGCCCGCGCCATGGTCTGCGACCTCGGCATGAGCAAGCTCGGACCGGTGGCCTACGGTGAAAACCGCGACAGCATCTTCCTCGCCCGCGAGATCACCCGCAGACAGGACTACAGCGAAGAAACCGCCCGCCAGATCGACGATGAAATCCGGCGCATCGTCAACGAGCAATATGCCCGCGCCGAAGAGATGATCCGGGAACACGCGGATGCCCTCCGCAAGATCACCGAGGCACTGCTGGAATACGAAACCATTGACGGTGAGCACGTTAGGGAAATCATCGAGTTCGGCGAAATCCGCTCTCCGGTGCTCAACAACCTCCGGAAAATGGTTGAGACCGATGACGACGGCAAAGAAGGCTCGGCCAAGCCCGCCGCGCTCGAAGAGCCTTCCGGCGGTGAGCCCTTTGCCGGCCAACCGGTGGTGTCACCTGCTTGACCTCTATCGCGAACCGGGGGCCGGGGCTGCCTGGGGTCGGTGCCTCACGAGCGTAGAAAAACCCGCCTCCGGAAGTCACAAAGTCGGCTCAGTGAGCCGCTTGGCGGGCGAACTTTCTTCGCCAAAGTCGGGATTTAGGTTTGACCGCTGCCCGCTCCGGCCCCATTTCTCGCGAGGAACGGGCGCTTATTTGCGGCCACCATTTATTCCCCAACCGTCCCTAATCTATCCATGAACAAAGCTGAACTCGTCGAAGAAATCCAAAAGCACCTCGGTGAAGACACGACCAAGGCCCATGCGGAACGCGCCCTCGAAGCGGTGCTGGAAAGCATCAAAAAGGGCATCAAAATGTCTTCCCCCGTTTCCCTGATCGGCTTTGGCTCCTTTGAAATCGTCACCCGCAAGGCCCGCATGGGAGTCAACCCCAAGACCAAAGAGCCGATGAAGATCGCGGCCTCGAAGGCCGTGAAGTTCAAGCCCGGCTCTGGCCTGAAGGAGCTGGTCAAGTAAGCGGCATTTCTCCGAGCGATTGCCCATTCACCTCGGGCAATCGTTTTTCTCTCGGTTGCCTTTTATGAAATCGCCTCTCGCAGGCGCAGGAGAACTTGGTTGCCCAAAACAGCTTTGTTTTTCTATTTTTCGACTCTAAACGGGCGCTCGCTTTAGCACCAGGTGGGTGGGTTTTGCCACTCTGACCGTAACGTCCCGATACACGGTAGGTTTCGGTAGCGTTCGGCAAAGTCGAGGCCGTAACCGACGACGAACTCCTGGCCGATGGAGAAACCGGTGTAGTCTGCGGGGCGGCAGTGGAGTCGGCACACGGGCTTTTCCAGCAGCACGCAGGACCGCAGCAGCAGCGGACGCTTGGCCCGGAGGATGTCCAGCAGAGTGGTTAGGGTGCGCCCGGTGGCCATCACGTCGTCGATCAGCAATACGGGCTGGTTCGTCACGTCCAGCCGGATTTGGTCGATGATCTCCGTGCGGGTCACCGGGTGGGCCTCGTCGTGATAGGAGGCGGCTCGGACGCAATCCAGCCGCAGCGGGAGGTCGATCTCGCGCAGCAGGTCGGCGGCGAAAAACACGGAACCGTTGGTGATCGAGATGACGATCAACTCCCGTGCACCCTGCTCGCGAAACTCGCGGGTGATCTGCGAGCCGAGCTCGGCCACGCGTCGCCGGATGGCCGAAGCGTCCACCACGACGCGGGAGAGATGACTTTCTAGTTGCATGAACGAAACCGCCCTGACTCGGGATGGGCCGAGTCGGAAAAAACTGCCCATCCAATCCTTGACAATGAGGTAAGGGAAACGCTTTGGTCAAGCGGGTTCCCGCAGTTCCGTCACGAAAATCCCGTGATCTTCGGGTGGAGTCGGCCAGCTTTGAAATCAAGGGTTGCCAACGGTGCCGCTGGTGGTGTTTAGCAGAAGGTTTATGGCAAAGAAACCCCGTTCCCGAAAGCCGCAATCAAGTGCCCCGGCGACTGCTCGGCCTGCCGCAACCACGGCGTTGGCAGCATCAAGCCCTCTGGGAGTGCCGACGCCCGATGAGCGCAACCTGGTGGCGGTCGATGAGGCCTTTGCGGAGGCGAGCTTTGAAGATCGGTTGTGGCTGTGGTGGCAGCGTAATGGGCAGGCGGTGCTCCTGGCGGTGGTGGCCGTGGTGGTCGTGGCAGCCCTGTGGCAAGTGGTGATGTTCTTTCAGCGGCAGGCAGAGCGGGGGGTGCAGGCCGAGTATCGCGAGGCGACCGCCTCTCCGGAGGCTCTGGCGACGTTTCAAAAACGCCATGCCAAGCACCCGCTGGGGGGATTAGCGGCCTTGACGCTGGCTGACCAGGCTTTTTCCGCAGGGGACTTTGGGGCGGCGGCGGCGGGCTACCGGTCGGCCAGCGGGCCGTTGGCGGGCCTGCCCTTGGCGGGGCGGGCGCAGCTCGGGCAGGCCATGTCACTGGCTTTACAAGGTGGTGAGCAGCGGGTAATCGGCGCGGCGTTACTGGATCAGATGGCCGGGAATGCCGGGCTGTTGACGGCCTTGCGCGAGGAGGCAGCCTTCCACCGGATGGCCCTGGCCCTGGAAGATGGGCAGATGGGCGCCGCGCGGCGGGCCTTTGAACAACTGGAGTTGATCGACGCCGAACGGCGCACCTCGGCCGCGGCCGAGTCGGCGAGTTTCATCAACCCGTGGATGCAGTTTGCGGAGCAACTTTCCCGCACTTTCCCAGCCCTCAAAGCTCCGATCGCCATGATCGAAAGTCCGACGGTTACCGGCGGGGCGCCGAGCTCGGAGGCCGCAGTGCGGACGGAGGAGCCCGATGCGTTGCAAAAGCTGCTCGCAGAGGGGCTCAGCGAGATGGACGGGGCCGGAAACGGTGCGGCCGTGGCCGGTGTGGAAGAGATGGTTGACAGCGCCGAGGCTGCCTCAGACGAGACTGCGGTGACTGGCGAGGCGCTGCCGTCGATGGAGGGGGTCGAAGCCGCTCTCAGCCCTGATGTCGAGGCCGCTCCGAGTGCAGAACCGGTTGGCAGCGATGACTTACCGGCCGAGCCTGAAGCCGGTGCGGTTAATCAACCGGAAGTCGAGGATTGAGGCCCGAAATGGCGGCGCGGCGGTTTTCGCTGCCCCCGCGATGAAAAAAAAGCCAGCAAGGTGCGAAAAGTCCTTGCCAAGGCGGGTTTTTTGCCGCAATCTCCAGCTTGAATCTTATTTTGGGCGGTTTCTTTGGAAGCCACCCAAAAGACAAGGCGGATTGACCGGGTGCCCATCCCCCGCTTTGCAGACCACGCTCGCACCCACGTTTCAATAGACTAGGACTAGTTAAGTTAATGGACATCTACGTCGGCAACCTGCCTTACGAGACAGAAGATAATCACTTGGTAGAAACATTTTCCGAATTCGGTAGTGTGACCAAGGCCGCGATCATTATGGATCGCGAAACCGGCCGCTCGAAAGGGTTTGGCTTTGTGACCATGGCGAATGACGATGAAGGCAATGCCGCCATCGAAGCGCTGAATGGAGCTGACTTTGGCGGGCGCCCGCTGAAGGTCAATGCAGCCCGCGACCGCGAAT
The DNA here is from genome assembly GCA_036788355.1 of Opitutales bacterium. Classification (GTDB taxonomy): domain Bacteria; phylum Verrucomicrobiota; class Verrucomicrobiia; order Opitutales; family Cerasicoccaceae; genus DAIQNO01. Next base: position 6,558 of record DAIQNO010000106.1, read on the forward strand.
TCAAGCCGCGCACTGGTGGTGGCGGTGGCGGTTTCGGTGATCGCCCCCCGCGTCGCGATTTTGGCGATGCACCCCGTCGCCCCGCTGGTGGCGGTGGCGGTTTTGGCGGTGGTGGCGGCTTCGGCGGCGGCTCTAAGGGTGGCTTTGGCGGGGCTCCTCGCCGTGGCGGACCTGGCGGCGGCAAAGGTGGCTTTGGCGGTGGTGGCGGCGGTGGCCGTGACCGTCGCGGAGGTGGCCGTGGCCCAGAAGACGCTGAGTACTAGTCATCTCGCCGACAGAGCGGGCGAACTTGCTTCGTCAGTTCAATCTTGGCGGGGTTTTTGCTCACCTTTCGACCGGCAGGGTTTCTCTGCCGGTTTTTCATGTCCGAGGGTCCTCATTTCCTGCTAGAGAGCGGACTTGACCGAGTTTCCGGATTCCGATCATTCTACCGAGATGAGCAAAATTGCATTTTTAGGTGCCGGGCGCATGGCCTCGGCGATGGTTTCTGGGATGCTGCGCCAAGGGGTGGCGTTGCCAAGGGACATCGGTTGCACCTGCGGGAATGACCCGAGCGGCCCGCGCCTCGCTGAGCGAATGGGGATCGGCTTTGCGGCGGACGTCACGGAGTTGCTCAACGGAGCTTCGACGGTCATCGTAGCCTGCAAGCCCCAGCAGCTTGAAGCGCTGGATCGCCGGGTGGCCGACCTGTCTCGGGGTTGCCTGGTGATCTCTATTCTCGCGGGCACTCGGCTCAGCCGGCTGCGGGAGGTTTTTCCGGAGGCTCGGGCGATCATCCGGGCGATGCCCAATACCCCCGGCCAGGTCGGGGCCGGCATCACCGGTTTTGCCTGCGAAGGGCCGATCTCCGCGACTGAGCACCAAGAGGTGATGGCGATTCTGGGTTCCCTGGGCCAGGTCATTGAGGTGGCCGAGTCCGACCTCGATGCGATCACGGCGGTCTCGGGAAGCGGCCCAGCTTACTTTTTCGAGTTCACGCTGGCTCTGGAGGAAGCCGCGCTGCGGGTGGGCCTGCCGATGGCGCACGCCCGGCGCCTGGCCCGCGAGACGATGATCGGTGCCGCGCGACTGCTCGAAGCGTCGGAGGCGTCGGTCGAGGAGCTTCGCAACCAGGTCACTTCCCCTGGGGGCACCACCGAGGCGGCCTTGCGGGTGCTGAGTGATCGCGCACTGCGCAGCGTGCTGGCAGAGGCCGTGGCCGCCGCCCGTGACCGTTCCGAGGAACTGGCTGGTTAAGCGGCTCGGCATGACCACCCGCTAGACACCTTTTGGCAACCAGCCACCCC